>CAYNVI010000278.1:0-6469 GCA_964400585.1 uncultured Pirellulaceae bacterium
ATTTTTCCGGTTCTACGGCGAGTCCAAGAACTTCCGTAGCACGTCCACCAGTTGCCCCATGGCGATCGGCTTACCCAGATATTCATCCATTCCCGCCTCCAAACACATCTCGCGGGCACCTTTCAGCGCATTTGCGGTCAAGGCAATGATCGGGACGCGCTGCCCCTGGGGGTCGGTCGCTTCCCGTCGGCGGATTTCCCGCGAAGCGCTGTATCCGTCCAGTTCCGGCATCTGGCAATCCATCAGGATCAGATCGAAAGCTTCGTTCCCGATGCGGTCCAGCGCTTCCTCTCCGTTGCCCACAATGGTCCGAGTGCACCCCAGGTTCTGCAGCAATTCTCCGATATAAAGCTGATTGACGGGATTGTCTTCGGCCACCAGGATGTGCCCCGCCAGTGGCGGCATCGTGCTCGACGTCGGTTCCGATCCGGTCGGCAGTTGCCCGGGTTGATAATCGTCGGAGACCGCCCTGGCGGAGATCCGCTGCAAGGGAATTTCGATCCAAAAGGTCGTCCCGGCGCCCACTTCACTCTTGAGGCCGATCGCTCCCCATCCCGCTTTGGGGAACGCCCACCATGCGTCGATGCTGGGACTTCTCAGCACCGCGAAACGCGGCATTCCACCGTTGACGTTCCCTCTGCAGATCGACGACCAGTGCCTCCTTGAACGCTGCGGGGAGGCTGGGTGCCGCGGCCAGGCCCCCGTTGCCATTCGTTTCTTCGGGCAAGCTGATCACACAGTACGAAGAAGGATCCTCCGCCTCCAAGGAGCGGGCGATGTGCCTGAGGGCATCCTCGACGGGACTGCCGACCGCCAGCAATTCGTAAAGCCGGCTCTGATTGGCTTGGCGGAGTGCCGCCATCTTTGCCACCGTCACATCCGTAATGAAACCCTCGATCGCTTCCGGCTCGCCCGCCACCCCCCTCACCAAGCGGGATTGCTCCCAAACCCACCGCTGTTTGCCGTCCGGGCGAAGCACCCGGTATTCGTGCTGGATAGGTCGGCCGTCGGCGATGCACTGTTCCCAGACATGTTCGACCTCGGCAAGATCCGCGCGGTGGATCAAGCTGAATAACGTACAGCGACCACTGATCAGCTCCGTGGGCTCGACCCCCAACAACTGACGGCACCCCTCGCTGACGTATCGCATCGCCCATCCATCGGCGATGCGACAACGGAAGGCCATGCCTTGCAGGTTCGCAAGCAGGGTTTCGTGCCGCCGCGAACTTTCGGCCAGTTCAGCGGTTCGCTTTTCCACCCTTCGTTCGAGCTTTTCGTTGAGTTGACGTACGGCATCTTCGGAAAGGATCCGCTCGATGCCCAGGGCGATCGTCGAAGAGAGCACCTCTAAGGTCGTCCGCGCCTGTGCGGACAGATCGGGGGCGATCACGACTTCCAACACCCCGAAGCAGGTTCCCTGTTCCACCAGCGGAAAGGCGGCCTGCCAGGCAGTGCTTCCGGCCTCGAACGCGGCGTTGAGCCCATTGCCGGAGACCTCTTGCAGCCGAAACGTTTGTGTTTTGGCTGCCTGGGCCGCAATGTGCTCGCCGAGCAAAGCGGTTTCCTCGCTGGGATTTTCCCCCTCGACATGGCCGTTTCCTGCATTGGCCCGCACCTGCAGTGTTTGGTGGTTGCCGTCGAGCATCCAAAAGCGGACTCGGGACGCGTCCATCTCTTGGCGGATAATTTCCGCCGCAGAGGACAAAGCTCCCGCCAAATGACGGTTTTCCAAGAAGAGCCGGCCGGTTCTGCCAATCGCTTTCAGCCCCCGCGCGTGGCTCGCCAACTCTCTTTTTGATTTCGCCGCGGCCGTCACATCACGGATCGTGCCGATCGCGCGCAGGGGCTTGTCCTGCTCATCCCGAAAGATCCGCCAGACTTCCTCGACCGTCTTCTCTTGCCCCCCGGCGATCCGGATGCGATGCGTGATGTTGCAAACCCTGGAATGCTGCCGTGAGGCTTGGAATGCATCGTCGACGCGAGGCCGATCGCCGGGATGAACAAACGCCAAGAATCGCTTATACGTCGGTTCGAAGGTGGCCTGGTCGGTACCAAAAATTCGGTGGGTTTGGTCAGACCAAGCCACACGAAAGGTATTCAAATCGATCTGCCAAGTGCCCACTTTGGCGACCGCCTGAGCCTCGGCAAGGCGTCTTTTTTCGTCTTGTAGTTTATCGGCGAACTGACGTTGCTCGCGGACCCGTGCTTTCAGGCTTTCCTCCAACAGCCGGCGAGCGCTCACGTCGATCAAGGAACCGGCCATGCGGACGGGCTCGCCGGCCTGGTCGCGCAAGACCGCCCCGCGGGCATTGAACCAGCGATAGTGACCCGCCTTGGTCTGCACGCGGTAATCGATGTCGTAGGGATCATCTTTTTCAAAATGCCGCCGCAAGGCCGATTCCACCCGTCCCTTGTCGCGGGGATGCAAAGCGTGCCAGAACGTCGAGAACTGGTCCGAAAATTCCTCCGGCCCGTACCCCAAAAGTTCTTTGAAGCGTTGCGAATAAAACACCTCACTGGTCTTCAGATCCCAATCCCACAGCCCGGCAGAAGACCCCCGTACGGCCAGCTCGTAGCGCTCTTGGCTCTTGCGCAGCGCATTGACGATGCGGACGTCCCCGGTGACGTCTCGCACGACCCCGGTGCGTCGGATGGGCTGGCCTTGCTCGTCGAACGTGACTTCGCCTCGCTCACGAAGCACGCGTTCCTCACCGTTTTGCAGAACGATGCGAAATTCGCAGGCGATCAGCCCGTCGTCTGCCAGCCCGTCGTCCGCGCCCGTCAACGACCGCTTCACTCGATGTCGATCTTTGGGATGGATCCGCTGCACCAAAGTCGCGAAGGAACCGTCGAACTCGCGGGACTCGATTCCGAACATCCGCAGCGTGTTGGCAGACCACGTGAGGCGATCGGTTCGGATGTCGTAATCCCAACTGCCGATCTGCGCGACGCGTTCCGCATTGGCTAACAAACACTCTTGTCGACGCGATTCGCTGGTCAACGCCACGAGTTCGGAAACATCGCGGGTCACCCCGGTCGCTCCCGTGATGGTACCGGAATCATCACGAACCGCCTGCGCGTTGGTGATCAGCGTGAGCAGGCTGCCGTCCTCGCGAACCGCTTGGGTTTCGTAGTCGATGAGATCGACGCCATCGCGAATCACCGCCTGCAACGGATCGGGCAAGCGTTGTTTCTGGACCGCCGTGAACAGGCTTCGAAAGGGTTGACCGGTGACCTCGTTGGGCGCGCGTCCGAACACCGTTCGACACGCGTTGTTGATAAAAGAGATGCATCCCTGCTCGTCCGTCGCCCAAATCACATCATGCAGCGACTGCACCAGGTTTCGGTACCGGCTCTCGCTGGATTCCAAGTGTTGCCGGGTTCGGCGACGAGCAAAACAATTGCCGATCACCGTGGCGATCGAGGTGAGCAGCTTTTCCTCCTCGGGTAAAAAAGCAATCGTCTTAGCGGCCTCTTCCCGCGGCTTGAGGTAACGGATGTCGATCCGCCCGCAGACCTCTCGGTGCCGGAGGATCGGCCGCGATAGTTGCGCCGAGCCGAGCCGAGCTCGAAGGCGTCACTGGCCGCGTGGAGGTCGTCGACGAAGATCCGCACCGTCGTCAAGTTGGGAAATTGCCAGCCCGCCGGAATCGCCTGCACCAAACGGTCCAACAGCTCGGCATCTGGGAGCTGGTCTTGTTGGACCAGCGTTAAAATCCGGCCCAGCGTGGTCGCTTCTTTCACCCGTTCTCGGAGCTCGTCCAGGAGGCGCGTTTTTTCCCGCTCGTCCTGATCCGCTCGCTCCGCCAGCACGCGACTCTTCAAAGCCTGCAGGACCGCATGGCCTAAACGCCCGAGACGATCTTTGAGAAGATAGTCATCGGCACCCCGCTTGATGATTTCCACCGCCCGCTCTTCCCCGATTTCCCCAGAGACGAGGATGAACGGCGTCCGGAGGGATTTCTGTCGGAGGATCTCCAATGCCTCGAAGCTATCGAACTGGGGGAGCGAAAACGCCGCGAGCACAACCTCGTAGGAACCGGTTTCCAGAGCCTCCACGTAGGCCGGCCGCGTCTCCACGCGCCGGCACCGGAACCACAAGCCCGCTTTCCGCAATTCCCCCACGAGGTGCTTCGCGTCCGACGCCGAATCCTCCAGGATCAGCACATTCAAGAGCCGGGGCTGGAGCACGGCAGCAGCCTCGGGAGCTGAAGAAGCACCCTGCATGATTGTTTCCCTGCTAAGCGATTGCGGATGGGCCAGCCATCCCACGTCGGCCGGTTTCGGCGACGGCGGCAGAAGAAGTTTTCGAGCCAACGGGCGTGACGAGGTCGCGACTGGTTCCGCATCCAGCAACGCTGCCACCCGTCCGGATCGTCGCCGCCAGGGCTCAGGAGGACGCCGCGGATGACGGCGTCTCGGTCTCGGCGGGCGCGCTTGGCTCCGCGGGTTCGGGCTGCTCGGCGGGCGCGCTTGGCTCCGCGGGTTCGGGCTGCTCGGCGGGCTCGGATGGCTCCGCGGGCTCGGCTCCTTGCGGAACCGGTTCGGTCTCGCCTTCGTCCGCTACCCCGTCATAGAAACGATTCGGATCGTGCAAAAACTTCGTCAACCGCACGAAAAAATGCTCCCCATTGACCGTCCGATAGACGCAGTAAAGGTCATGGCTACGAAAAGGAAGTCCCGCCCGCCAGCTGTAAACCTCGACATGCATCCCTTGATCCTCAAAGGTGCGGTCGGGTGGGAAACCCAGGAGCTCCTGGATATCGTGGTCACGCATCGCCTGGTGCTTCCGTTCTGCGTTAAAATCCTGGTTCCGTTGGCTGACCCGGTCGTAGGCCGCCTCGACGGCCGGTCGAGCGACGGTAAAGTCGTAGACCAGCCCGCTCGACAGCACGACCAGAGTCCCCACCAGCAAGGTCGATCGTAAACGGCCGCGTGGCGTTCGCGGCGTGGGGCTGGTTGGATCGGACATGATCGGTCCTGGCAGGCGGAAAAGAAAGATGAGCAGCAGCGTCAAAGGGATTCAAGATAACGCTTTGGCTGCCCCCCTGCCAGCTTCCCCAGCACGCTTTTCTTGTTCCCCGAGAATCTCGATGTGGCCTCCGTTTTTATACGCGCTGATCGATCTTTTGCTCTTGGCGTGGCTGATCCGCGTGGCCATGGCGCTGTACGCGACGGGGAAAGCCGAGCAACGACGACGCGGGCATGCGGTCACCTGGCTGATCGTCGCGATCTTGGCGTTGCTCCTGACGCACGTCGGCACCTATGCGCTCCGCTTCGCCAATCTGAACCTCCCGCTGAACGTGGTCGGAAACCCTTCGTTCTTACCTTTCCTGATCGGCTGGTTGGGCTACCTCGGTTTTGCCTTCGCCTGTGCGATGGCCGCCGGCTGTTTGCTGCTCCGTCCCTTCGCCAATCCGCAGACAACCGCCCGCCAGGCAAGCGGTGCGTTGGCCTCGCTCGCGCCCTCGACCTCGCCTACGACCCCGAACGCGGCGACGACCTCGGATCGTCGTCCTGGCCCCCGGCTTGTCGATCCCGACCAGCCGCTTGATTGGCATTACATGCGTCAACAGTTGCGACTCTTCTTCTTTCGCAGCGTCGGGCTGCTGCTTCCTTTGGCGGCAGGGCCGCTGGCAATCTCGCAGGGCAGTTGGGGAGTCGGTTTGATGGCCGTGGTCACTGGCGGCGGCTGCCTTTGGTTGGGCTTCCATCGCCGCTCGCCCCTGGCCATCCGCTACGCTGCCCTGGCGGAAGAAGAGGACGCCGAGGCGAATTGAGCAGCTGATCGGGAGGCATTTCGACACCAACCCGCTGGG
The DNA here is from genome assembly GCA_964400585.1 of uncultured Pirellulaceae bacterium. GTDB lineage: Bacteria > Planctomycetota > Planctomycetia > Pirellulales > Pirellulaceae > CAYNVI01. The sequence goes on from CAYNVI010000278.1 coordinate 5,820, forward strand.
CTTACGGGGCCTCTTTTCGAACCGTCTCGACCAACGCCATCGCCTCGCGGGCATTTGCCGTAATCGTCTCCCACGCCGCCGCCCGAATCGCCGCACGCGGCGCGATCCAAGACCCGCCGACGGCCAGCACCAGCGGGTCCCGCAGATACGCCATCAGGTTGCCGGCGTTGATCCCGCCGAGCGGGACGAAGCGCACGCCCAAATGGGCGAGCGGCGCCGCGGCGCTGCGCAAGTAGGCAAGGCCGCCCGTCGGCTCCGCCGGAAAAAATTTCAGCAACCGGCACCCCTGCTCGACGGCCAGTTCCATCTCGGTCGGCGTGCAGACGCCGGGGGCAAAGGGGAGACCGCACTGGCGGGCTGCGGCGATCACGCGGGGGTTCCCGCCCGGGGCGACCCCGAAGACTGCGCCGGCCGCCTGGGCTGCCCGCACTTGCTCCGGCGTCAGGATCGTGCCGACGCCGACCTGCATCTCGGGGACCTCGCTACAAATCCGCTCGACCCCAGCGAGCGCCGCCTCGGTGCGCAACGTCAGCTCCATCGCCTGCACGCCACCGGCCAAGAGCGCGCGGGCCAAGGGAACCGCTGCCGCGGCCTCGTCGATCTGGAGGACGGCGATCAGCCCGGCGGCTTCGATCTGCTGGGCGAGGGAC
>CAYNVI010000279.1:0-6468 GCA_964400585.1 uncultured Pirellulaceae bacterium
CGGCCGTTGATCAGCAAAGTCTGTTTGGAGGTCGCGCGGGAAGTCGGAGCCACCGCTTACGCGCACGGGGCGACGGGCAAAGGGAACGACCAGTGCCGCTTCCAGTTGGCTGCCGAAGCGCTCGACCCGACGATCGAAGTGATCGCCCCCTGGCGGATCCAGGCGTTCCGCGACGCCTTCCCCGGACGGACCGAACTGATCGCTTACTGCGAGCAGAAGAACATCCCGGTCAAAGCCTCCACCGCCAAGCCGTATAGCAGCGACGAAAACGTCCTGCACATCAGCTACGAGGCGGGGCGTCTGGAAGAGATGGACGTCAACGGCGTCGAACTGGTTGAATTCGGGATGGGGGTCAGCCCCCAGGAGGCCCCCGATCAGCGCGAAGAGGTCACGGTCGGTTTCACCGCGGGCGTGCCCACCATGCTCAATGGCCGCCAGGTCAACGCCCTCGAGATGGTCGAAGGGCTGAACGAGATCGCCGGACGCAACGGGGTGGGACGGATCGATATCGTCGAGAATCGCTTCGTCGGCATGAAGAGCCGCGGGGTCTACGAATCGCCCGGGATGACGGTCCTGTACGACGCCCTGATGTACATCGAACAATTGGCGATGGACCGCGATCTGGAACACCTTCGCGATCGGTTGGCCCCGGAAGTCGCCGAGCTCGTCTACTATGGCTTCTGGTACACCCCCAAGCTCGATGCCCTGATGGCCTTCATCCGCGAAGCCCAGCAACCGGTGACCGGCGAGGTAACGCTGCAGCTCTACAAGGGCAACATCATGGTCTCCCGGCGGAGCAGTCCCCACAGCCTGTACGACGAAGAGATCGCCACGATGGAAGGGGGCGGCTCGTACAATCAAGACGACGCCGGCGGGTTCCTGCGGATCCAGGGCCTCCCCTCCCGCGTCCAGGCCCGCGTCCGGCCCCGCCAGTTCTGAACGCTGCCCAGTTAATCGAGGATGTCGCTCGGCAGCGGTTCGCCGCCGGCCGGGGAGAGCAGGGCACGGAGCTCTTGCGGCGTGGTGGTCGGGGAGAGCACGTGCCCGCGTTCGTCGACCGTCGCCACCACCGCGCCGGCCTCGAGATTGCCGCCCAGTTCGGTTTCGGGGACGCTGCCGATGATCATCTGCATCTGGCGGACATCCAAGTCGTCGGGCTCGATCCAGGAACGGTTGCTGCCGATCCGCCGCGCGGTTTCGCCGACCAGGATCGTTTGGCTCGGAGCGTCGATCACATCGGCGGGTCCGAGCGCTTGGTCCGGTGTGGGGAAGAGCGTGTTGGGGCCGGTGATCAGCACGTAGTGCGTCTCGTGCTCGAAGCTCGTTGCCGCCTGCGCGGCGGGGCGGTAGACGGCCGGCATCTGGAAGCTGAGCTCCTGATTCTTGGCTGCATGCCAAGGCTTGGAGAGGTCGAAGCGGGCGTACAGGTCGTCTTCGTTGAGGTAGGGCAGTAACAGGACCCGCCAGCTATGCAGCGGTGCCCCTTGGGCATCGAGGGGGGCGAGGGGATAGCTGCCGTAGTCGGCCGCATAGGCATTGAGCGCGCTGGCGATCTGTTGGAGATTACTGATCTCCTGCCCACGCATGCGATTGGCCTGCATCGTAGCGACCGCGTTGCCGCCCACTTCCAAGAAGACGCTCAGCAACAGCGCCACGACCAGCAGGCTGACGGCGGCGGCCAGGATCAGCCGGACTTTGGGATGGGCCATCCAGCCTTGCCGTGCCGGCGGGACGCCCGCGGCGCCCGCTGCAAAGTCGGGGATCTCGATCGGTTGATCGCAGGTCGCGCACTGTCCCCGTAGCCCGCTGTAGGCGTCTTCGACCAGCGTGCGGGACCGGCAGTGGGGACAGGTGAATAGATGAGGCATCGCTTGGACGGGACAATTCGCGTAAAACCGGGTCGGGGACGGGCGGACCGGCCCCACCCCGCAAACCCAGACGGACGTCCCGCTCATTGTAGGCCAGCGGGGGACGAACCTGCAGCCAGTCACGGGAAAGGGAGAGACGATGCGGGCGGTGATTCAGCGAGTCACTTCGGCTCAAGTCGACGTCGCCGGGACCCCGGTCGGGGCGATCGGCCGCGGACTGTTGATCTTGCTGGGGGTCGGGCAGGGCGACGGCCCCCGCGATGTCGGCTACCTCGTCCAGAAGACGGCCGGACTGCGGATCTTTCCCGACGCGGAGGAGCGGATGAACCTTAGCCTCCAGGACATCGCGGGGGCGGCCTTGGTGATCAGTCAATTCACCCTGTACGGCGATTGCCGCAAAGGCCGCCGACCCGCCTTCACCGCGGCGGCCGCGCCGGCACTCGCCAAGGCGCTCTACGAACAATACTGCCAGCAGCTGGCGGGGCAGGGGATCGCGGTCGAGACCGGACAGTTCGCCGCCGACATGCAGGTGCAATTGGTCAACGATGGTCCGGTGACGATCCTGCTCGACAGCCGCAAGGCGTTTTGAAGCGAAGGCGTTTGGAAGCGAAGGCGTTTGGAAGCGAAGGCGTTTGGAAGCGAAGGCGTTTGGAAATCAGGACGTTTGGAAAAGGCCGCTATCGCCAGGGCCAGTCAAACCGTCCGTCGCCGGCGTCTTCGGCAGGCCGTGCGATCCGCGGGGGATCCCAGTCACGGCGATCCTGCAGGCGTTGGATCACCCCGCTGTCGTGGTAAGCGAGATAGACGAGCAAGGCCAGCTTGGCGTAGGTGGAAAGATTGGCCCAGGTGTCGGAGCTGAAGAATTTGAGCGCCGTGCCGAACGACCTTTTCAGCCGCGGACGTCCCCCTCCGAAACCGATCGACCAGAGCTCGTCCATGAACAGATGAACGCTGAAGCCGAGCGTGACGGCGACACTTTTGTAGACGCGGACCGCTTCGCTGCCGGTGGGGATCAACAGGTACGCCAGCAAGCCGGCGGAAAAGGCGGCGGGGATACTGTGCCACATCCCGCGATGGACCGTGTATTTCTTGAAGAAGCCGACCAGCACGAAGCGGATGAAGAGATAGATCAGCGTCGCCGCCAAGGCCATCTCTTCGGGTGTCATGTTCATCGCCCGGAAGCGATCGATCATCAGCATCGGGACGACCGCCGAAGCAAAGTTGCTCGTCTCCCGCAGCGGCACGCCCGAGTCGCTGTCGAGGTCGGGCATCATTCCGCTGACCGCGCATAAACCGGCCGCCAGCAGGCCGCTTTCGATCGGCATGCCCTGGGCGGTCGTTCCCCAGTAGCCGTAGGCGGCCCCGACGAGCGTGCTACCGGTAATGTGAGCTTTGAAGCCAGCCAATCGGGATCGGGGGTGGAGACGGCGCAGGTCGCCGGCCCCGACGGGCCGGCCCAAAGGATTCGTCGACCCTCTCTTACGGACAAACGCGTCGCTGGGCAAGGGAGAATTGCTCTTCGAGCCGGGCCGGCAACCCGCTATAGTCGCGACCCCACGCAGCCGACCCCTGGAGCGGGAGAACCGAATTTCCGCGGAGCATGAACCGAGGTGGAGACCTACGACATCCTGATGTTGATCGTGCTCGCGGGCGCGGTGCTGTTCGGGGCGCTCAAGGGGCTGGCCTGGCAGCTCGCTTCCTTGGCGTCGATCACCGTCAGCTACCTCGTCGCGTATCGCTACCGCGAGCCCTTCAGCCAGTCGATCGATGCCGAGCCGCCCTGGAATCGCTTTCTGGCCATGCTGCTCCTGTATGTCGGGACCTCGTTGGTGATCTGGGTCGCCTTTCGGATGCTCAGCAAGACGATCGACCGGCTGAAGCTGAAGGAATTCGATCGCCAAGTCGGCGCGGTTTTCGGGTTCGGCAAAGGCGTGCTGTATTGCACCTTGATCACCCTCTTTGCGGTCACCTTGTTGGGCACCGGCATCCGCGAGCGGATCGTCCGTTCGCGGAGCGGTTACTACATCGCCAAGCTGCTCGATCGCAGCGATCTGGTGATGCCGCCCGATGTCCACGAAGTACTCGGTCCGTACATTGAGAGCTTCGACCAGCAGGTGCAAGCGGCCGAGCGACCCTCGTCCGGATCGAGCGGATTGCCGTGGAGTGGCGGCAGCGACGAGGCGTCGTCCTTCGAGCGGAGTTCGCTTCCCGACAGTCTTTGGCAAGGCTCCAGCGGGCCGCCGCCCGAAGCGGCGCGGCCTTGGGCGGCCGAGCCCGCGGCGTCACCTCAGCAAGCGACGGGGGAATCCGAGCGTCCCTGGCGATGAGCTGCCCAGGATCGCCATTCCCCAGGGAAAAAACCAGTTCGAATGCAACATAAGAGGCATTATCGGACGTTGGATCTGGGGCGATTTTCAGCCCGCTCGTCATCCTTGGTGGTCGGTCTGCCGGCTAGCGACGGGAGCGGCGGGCTGCCCGGCTTGGCCGAGGCGGGTTGCTCGGGACCGTTTGCTCCAAGGCTTGCTGCCGGTCCAAGAGGTCCAGCGCCGGGACCGTGAGCTCCCAGGTTTCCGCGCACGATCGCAAGTCCCAGCGGCGCAGCGACCCGCTGAGATCTCCCGAGAGCAGGCTGCCGCTTCCATTGCTGGCGAGCGACGCGACCTGCCCCGCGTGTCCTTCCAGGCGGGCGCGGACGGCTCCCGTCTCGGCGTCCCAGGTGAAGAGGTCGTTGGCCTGAGGGGCGTGGGGGGCGGCGAAGCCGGCGATCACGCGGTCGCCGTTGCCGGCAAAGACGACCGAGGCCGTCATCGGATAACGGAGCGGCTGTTGCTGCCACTCACGCTGCCCGCTGGTCAGGTTGCAGCAATGGACCGTGCCTTCGATGTCGACCGCCGCCACACGCTCCCCATCCGCCGCACACGCCATCGCCAAGATCGGTCCTTGGCATTGACCCAGTCGGCGGGGACCGCGCGATCCGTCGAGCGCCCAATGCTCGATTTCTCCGGTCGTCGTTCCCACCACAATCTCGTGCGGGTTCGGAGGGACAGCCAGGCAGCAGACCCACCTCGCCGAGAGGACTTGGTCCAAGACGAGGCCGCCCGCGGTAAGCCGCCAAATATTGATCGACACGTCATCGAGCGTGAGCAAACGTGTGCCGTCGCTGGAAAACACCATCTGCTTCAGGTGGCCAGGTTTCGAAGGCTGGGCGGTGCGATGTTCCAGCCGGCTGGCGGCGGACGAAAGCAGGTGCAGGCTGCCGTCCTCGCAACCGACCACCGCCAAGTCGGCGACCGGGGAATGCGCGATCTCCAAGGGGGCGCTCCCGGCAAGTGGCACCGGTTCGCCCGCGGCCGGTCCGCCGGCGTGATACCGCATCACGAGGCGGTCAGCCGGGCGGCCGACGTCGCCTCGCTCGAACCGCACCAGCGCCAAGCCGTGTTCCCCATCGGAAGCGACGCTCAAGCGGACGACTTCCGTCGCCAAGATCGCGTCCCGCGCCGGATCGGGGGAACCGAACCAGGAAAAAAAGAATGCCTCGACCAGCAGCAATCCCACCAGGATGGCTTCGATCGCCAGCATCGCCAGGGCGGCCCCCAGCCAACCGCGACGGATTGCGAACCGCAGTCCCCTGCCCCGCAGCGGACTCGGCGTCGGCGGCTTCATCAGGTGCCCGACAGATACAGCAGCAAGCCGAACTGAAAGCTCGCCACCCCCGTCGCGATCCAGCGGGACTGGACAGGTCGCCGCCGATAATATGACAGCAGGAACTGACAAACCCCCGCCGTCGTCGTCAGCTTGACCAGCATGAACAGCCAGACATCGCCTCCGCCCCATTCGAGCAACCAACGTCCCAGCGGGTTCTGTTCGGTCATCCCGATCGTTTGCCGGTTATGCAGCAGTAGGTAGGCATCATGCACCGAGACCGCGGCGATGAACGCGCAGAGCCCCAGAAAGGGGAGGCTGGCAGAGAAACGCTGCCGCAGTTCGCCCGCGAATTCTCGCCAGAGGAGCTGCAGCAGTGGTAATTCGAGCTCCCGCTCGGTCAACAACGGTGAATCCTCGGCTGGTCCCGACATTTTCAAACTCTCCGTCACGCGGCATTGAAAACGGAAGCGGCCCACGGCCAGCTTCCTGACGGTCTCACTTCTGGGTTGTTTCTCTTTTGGGGGCTGTCTTTCCTTTAGGTCATCGTTTGGACATGCTAAGGGGGTATAATTTCTCTGTCAATTGAAAGGGTTGGGGGGCCCGGTCGGGAGGCGTCGGATCCTCCCGTCGCCTGCTCGCTGGGGCGGTTTGGGGGCCCTCGCGGCGAAAAAATCCGCGGGGAGCGGAGCCTGTTACAGAAAGCGTTTCAGCAGCGCACTGCGACACTCTCCCGCTGAGCAGTGGTGTCGACACAATCTAGACTGACCACAGCCACCCTCCCGCCGGGCTCACTGTTCCACACAAGTCGGCCTTGCCGACTCTTGCTCCCTCTCCTCCGTGAGAAACGACCGCCGTTGGCTTTCCATCTCGCCAGACATTACGGTCGTTTCTCATGGGGGTAGAGGGTTGGGGTGAGGGGGCAAAGACCCCCCCTCTTTGGAGGTTTTCGCAGGAC
>CAYNVI010000280.1:0-6467 GCA_964400585.1 uncultured Pirellulaceae bacterium
GGAGGATGCGATCCCCGCGCGGCTGACGGAACTGAGCCCAACCAACCTGCGACGGCACTGGTACCGGCAGCTGGAAGGCTCCCCGCAAGAATCATCCAGCCGCGGGCTGCCGCCGTCCCCAGGACCGCCTCCGGCGAGGCGTCTCGACCTGTCGCTGAACGAATCCGATTCCGACGGCGAGGCGGCCCCCGCCACCTTCTCTTCCGACGATCGCGAATCCCAGCGGGAGCCATCATCGAACGCGCAAGCGGCAGGCAGCGATGCGTCGACTGCGGCGGATGCCGATTTGACGCCGCCCGGATCGGAGGCCGACGCGACCGATCGGTTGGCGGCCCGCCAGACCCCTCAGGGCTTGCCGGTGCCGTTGTTGCCGATCGACAGCGAAGTCCCGATCACGCTCGCCGGGATTGGTCCGGTGCCGGATTTCTTTGGCCCGGCCTTGTTTCGGGTGCGCCAGGCGATGATCCGCGCCCTGCGTGCCTACCCGTTGGCCGACGAATCGCGTTATCTGTTAGCGCGGCTCGACTTCGCCGGCGGGTCCCCCAAACAATCGCGTGAACTGCTTGTGCAGCTTGCCAGCCTCCGCCGCCAAAATGGGGCGAGCCTGCGGCAGGTGGGCCAAGCGGCTGCCACCGCCCAGATGTGGGACCTGGCTGCCTCGGTTTGGAAGCGGGCGTTGCAGGTATCTCCCGGAGAAACCGCCGCCATCCTGGCGGCGATCGACGCCTCGCCGGTGCTCCGCCCCAGTGACGTCGTGCCGGCCAGCGTCTCCACGATGACCGCCGCCGCGCGGCTGGAAATCCGCAAGCCGACTGCCGACCCCGCGCTCCTGGAACAGGCCGTCAAAACCCTTTCCAACCAACCGGCCGGAGACCGGCAACAGGAACGGGAACGGCTGGAACTGCTTGCCCAAATCGAATCGAAACGAGGACGACACGCCGCTGCCGCCGAACACTACGGCCAAGTCGTCGCCTTCTACCCGGGAGACCCCGACGCCCGCTACCGGTACGCCCAAGCGTTGGCCGCGGCCGGCGACATCGATGCGGCCCGCCAGCAGACGCGGACCGGCCGTCAGCTCGCCCCGGAAGACCCCCGCTTCGATCGCTTCCTGGAAACGCTCGCCCAGTCAGAGATTCGTTAGATGTAGAACATCGCCTGCCCGCGGTCGTGATACCGTTCGGTCAGATCGCTCAAGCGGGTCCGCGCCAGCACGTCGCGGTACTGCCCCGTGGCCGCCTGCCAGACAGACCGCAGTTCAAGCGCCGCAGCCGTTTCCGCATCTTCGGCGGCACAGCCCGCCTCGGTGCCGCCGATCTTGTCGGCGATATCGAGCAAGCTGATCTGGGCCGGCGGCACCGTCAAACGATAGCCTCCCTGGCTTCCCCGCGTGCTGGTCACCAGTCCCGCCGATCTCAGCTGCTGGAGGATCTGCACCAGGAAAGGTTGCGGGATCCCATGCCGCGCGGTGATCTCACGCAGCGCCACCGGCTTGCCATCGTCGACGTGCAACGCCAATTCCAGCATCGCCAGGCAAGCGTAATGAACTCGAGCGGGAATTTGCACAGCAGGCAACCTTTTCAAAGGCGACCGAGCGAGCGCCGCGACGGTCGTCGAGCGCCGCCACGGTTCAGGACGTATGCAAACCGCATTCGGTTTTTTGAGTTCCACTCCAACGCCCCGCCCGCTCGTCTTCGCCCAACTGCACCGCCCGCGTGCAGGGCCAGCAACCGACACTCGGGTAGCCCTGGTCGTGCAGCGGATTGTAGGGGATGTTTTCCCGCTGGATCAGGCTCCAGACGTCCTTCTTCGTCCAGTTGGCAAGCGGGCTGATTTTGACCAACTGGAATTTGCGATCCCAGCCGACGATCGGGGCCGCCGCGCGGTCGGGACTTTGGTCGCGGCGAATGGCGCTCGCCCAAGCATGCATCCCCCGCGCCGCCTGGTGCAGGACGCGGATCTTGCGGTCGAAGCAGCAACGGTTGGGATCGGTCTTGTAAAGCGGCCCCCCGTGTTCGGCTTCGTACGCTTCCACGGTTTGCTCCGGCAGCTTGTATTCCACCTCGGTCCCGTACCGCGCTTTGACCCGCTCACGCAATTCCAGCGTTTCCTCGAATTGGTAGCCCGTCTCGAGATTGAAAATCGGGGTCTCCGGGGCGATCTCGGCCAACATGTGGATGATCGTCATCCCCTCGGGCCCGAACGCGGTCGCCATCGTGAACTTCGGCGCGAAACGTTGGACCGCCCAGCGGAGGATCTCGGGCGGCGTGGCCGTTTCCAGCCGCCCGCTCGCTGCGGCCAGCTCGGACAAAAACGCCTCGGTCGGCTCCAGCGGGGGGTCAGAAGCCAAGGCCCCACGGACCGGATCGTCCGCCGGGTCGGGCGCCAGGATCTTCAGCGAAGGACGCTCCGGCGGCGACGACTCGGGCCCATGCGGGGCGGGCAAAGGGACATTCATCGATGAATCGTACGGGAAGGCGACGACGAAAGGGGCCCGCCGACCGGTTCGACCGGCCGGAAACAGCCCGCGAGAGACCTAGGCTCTGTCCGAAAACCACCCCTCATCCTTTCCTGCTCCCCGCGATCCGCTGCGTGGCGGGGGAGAAGGGACGTAGCGGAGTCGCTACGCGACCCGTTTTTCGGTTTTCGGACAGCGCCTAAATGGTAGATAGATGATCTGTTTAGTCAAGTATCGGCAAACCGGGGTGGCGACGAGAAAAAAAACGACAAAATTGGGCTCACCGGAGGCGGGGAGGACAACGGTTCTGTGACAGGATGCCACAGCTGCGTTTTCGGGCCGGATCCTTTATAGTTCGAGAGGTTTCACGCTTCTGTTTCCCCCCCGGGACGCTGCCCCCATGCTTCCCCTTCTGACCGCCGTGATCGTCGCCAGCCTGCTCGGCAGCCTCCACTGCGTCGGCATGTGCGGCCCCTTTGCGCTGTGGGCTTCGGGGGTGGAGCGGACCGGTTTTGGGGGAGCGCTGCTCGGCCGGCTCAGCTGCTACCACGGCGGCCGGCTGGTCACCTATTTGACGGCCGGGGCCCTGGCGGGGCTGACCGGATCGTTGATCCGCGTGGGCGGTGCCAGCCTGGGGATCCAGGCCGCCGCCGCCCGCCTCGTCGGCGTCGCCTTGTTGGCGCTCGGCTTGATTCGCCTGACCGCCTTCCTGGTTCCCGCCTGGTTTCAACCGACAGCAGCCCCGCCATCCGCGGCAACGGGGCGATCCGCAGCAGCGAAGCCGGCAGCGGGCCGGGTCGCCGGCTGGCTGGCGCGACTGCGACCGCAGGTGGCTCGGCTGCCGGGCCCGTTGCGGGCCGGAGCGATCGGCAGTCTGACGACCTTGCTGCCGTGCGGTTGGCTGTACCTCTTTGTGCTGGTGGCGGCCGGCACGGGGGATGCTTTTTCGGCGATGTTGGTGATGGGAGCGTTTTGGATCGGCACGCTTCCCGCCCTGACGGGACTCGTCCTGGGTGCGAGGCAGTTTGCCGCCGCCGCCCGCCCGGCGTTACCCCTCTTGGGTGCGGTGCTGTTGATCGGTACGGGGCTCTACACGGCCACAGGCCGCGCTGCGGCCGACCTGGCCCCGCTCCGCGCAGCGGCCGCCGGGCTGGCCGAACCTGCAACCGCCTCTTCGAACAACGGATCGAACCGGGAATCGGATAGCGGTGCGGGCGAAGCGAGGGGGAGCCAACCCGAGGGAATCGAGGAGGCAGCCGCACGGCTCCAGCGGCTTTCCGATACTCCGCTCCCTTGCTGTGACCATGGTTCCTGAAGCCGACGTCGGCGCCGCTCCGGCAGCCGCTCCCTGCGACGCGAACCGTCGCCCTGGCGATAGCGACGCGTCCCGGGAAACAACGGCCCGAGCGTTCCCCTGTGCCCACTGCGGGCTTCCCTCTCCGCCCCCAGCGGCGGGCGAATCCTTGGGGTTTTGCTGTGCGGGTTGCCGGGGGGCGTACCAGCTGATCCATGGCTGGGGCTTGGAAGACTACTACGCGCTGCGTGATCAGTTGAGCGATGGATCGCCGGCGGAGGCGGTCGCGGCGCCGGCCCAGCTGGAGCTGCTCGACGCCTTTGATTCGCTGGGGCTTTCCGCCCCGCGTCGCGTCAACGATCGCTTGCTGATGTCGCGTCTGGCGATCGGAGGGCTGCATTGCGGGGCCTGCGCCTGGCTGATCGAGCGCGCCGCTCGGCTGGTCGAAGGCTGGCACAGTGCCCGGGTGCGGATGCATGACCACACGGTCGAGATCGTCTTCGATCCGGAGCAAGTCAAACTGAGCGAGATCGGCCGCGTGATCGGCTCGCTCGGCTATCGCGTCAGTCCGCTGATCGAAAACGCGGCGGAGCGGCGGGGGCGTGCCGAGAGCCGTCGGCAACTCGTCCAAATCGCGATCGCCGGGTTTTGCGCAGCCAATGCGATGTGGATCGCCATCGGCTTATATGCCGGCACCTTCAGCGGCATCGCCGCGGGCCAGGCCCAATTCCTCCGGTTCTTCGGGACGGCCCTGGGGGTGGCGGCGGTGGTGGGACCAGGACGGACTTTTTTTCGTGGAGCCTGGGCCTCGCTGCGGACGCGGACTCCCCACATGGATTTGCCGGTCGCCTTGGGACTCGGGATCGGCAGCCTCGCCTGCCTGGTCGGTCTCTGGCGAGGGACCGAGGACCTCTATTTCGATTCCTTGGCGGTGTTGGTCTTCCTGCTGCTGATCGGTCGCTGGGTGCAATTTCGACAGCAACGACGTGCGGCCGAGGCGGTGGGACTACTGATGCGTTTGGCCCCGCAGCAGGCGACGCGTCTCGACGCCGCCGGGCAGCCCCAGCGGGTTCACGTCGAAGCGCTCCAGCGGGGTGACCGGATCGTGGTGGCGGCCGGCGAAGGTCTCCCTTGCGATGGCGTGATCGTGCGCGGCACCAGCCTGCTCGATCGGTCCCTGATGACCGGTGAGAGCGTTCCGGTGGCGGTCGCTGTCGGGGATCCGGTCGAAGCGGGGTCGGCCAATCTCCAATCGCCGTTGGAACTGACGGTCGAGGCGGTGGGCCGGGACAGCCGGATCGGTCAACTGCTGCAATTGGTCGAAGATGCCGCCCTGGAGAAGTCCCCCTCGGTGCAATGGGCTGATCGGATCGGAGGCATCTTCGTCATGGTCGTGATCGGGCTCGCCCTCGTGACCTTGATCGGCTGGACGCCATGGGCCGGTCCCTTCGTGGCGGCCCAACACGCCGTCGCCTTGTTGATCGTCGCCTGCCCCTGCGCGTTGGCCCTGGCCACCCCGCTGGCGATCGCGGTTTCGCTGGCACGGGCGGCCCGCCAGCGGCTGCTCGTCCGCGGGGGCGACGTGTTCGAACGCTTGGCCAGCCGCGGCATCATCTGGTTCGACAAGACGGGCACGCTGACGACCGGCCGGATGGAATTGCTCGACAGCGAATCCCGCTGGAGCGGTTCTCCCTTGAGCGATCGAGCGCTCCGCCTGGCGGCGGCGTTGGAAGCGGGCTCGTCCCATCCGATCGCGCAGGCCTTGACCGCTGCGGCGGATCGTCGCGGGCTGCAGCTCCCGGTCGCGGAGCAAACGGCGCAGACCGGCGGGGGAGGGGTCGCCGGCATCGTCGCAGGCCGGGCGGTCTGTCTGGGGACGCTGCGGTTTTTGAACGAGCAAGGGATCGCCGTGAGCGGGGCCGACGAACAACGGTTGGAATCGATCGCCGCCGCGTCGGCCACGCCCTTGGCGATCGCGGTCGAGGGCGCGCCGCTGGAGGTGGCGGCGCTGGGGGATCGGCCTCGCGGGGAAGCCGCCGAGGTCCTCCGGCAGCTGCAAGCTGCTGGCTGGCGGATCGGCGTGCTTTCGGGCGACCACCAGCGCACGGTCGACGCGATCGCGACGGGCCTGGGAATCGCCGGCGCCCACGCGTTGGGAGACTTGACGCCCGAGCAAAAGCTCGCGCATATTCGTCGCTCGCAAGAGGTGGAAGAAACGGTGGTGATGGTCGGGGACGGGGTCAACGATGCGGCCGCGTTGGCGGCCGCCGATGTCGGCGTCGCGGTTCGCGGCGGGGCCGAAGCGAGCCTAGCCGCCGCCCCGGTCTACCTGGCAGACGGAGCATTAGGGGGGTTACCGCGACTGATCGACGCGGCACGCCGCACGCAGGGGTTAGTCCGGAGGAATTTTGCCGTTTCCTTGGCCTACAATGGAATCGCGGTCGGATTGGCGATGGCGGGCATCATCAATCCTCTGGTCGCCGCCATTTTGATGCCGATCAGTTCACTGACCGTCCTCTCGCTGACCCTGGCCTCGCGGACATTTCCCCCATCCACGCCCCCGGTTTCGGCGGAGGGAACTCGATGAGCGTGTTGTTTGTAGCCCTGCCGTTGGCGTTGCTGCTCGGGGGAGCGGCGTTGGTCGCCTGTATCGGCTGTATCCGTCACGGCCAATTTGATGATTTGGAAACTCCAGCGGTCCGGATGCTGATCGACGAC
>CAYNVI010000281.1:0-6450 GCA_964400585.1 uncultured Pirellulaceae bacterium
AAACCTTGGATGGCCAGTCGCAGCGCGCCCAAGGATTCGTCTTCCACGATCAAAACGCCAACGGGCAACGCGATCCGGACGAACCCGGCGTTGCCGACATCCGAGTCTCCAACGGGCTCGACATCGTCCGAACCGATGCACGGGGGCACTACCACCTGCCGATCGATGAGGACCAAATCGTGTTCGTCATCAAACCTCGCAACTGGAAAACCCCGGTCAATCAAGACCAGCTGCCGCAGTTCTTCTACATCCACAAGCCGAACGGGTCCCCCCCCTCACGATTTGCCGGGGTCGCGCCGACCGGGCCGCTGCCCGACTCGATCGACTTCCCCTTGATGCCCAGCGAGGAACCCGACCGGTTCAAGGCGATCATGTTTGGCGATCCGCAGCCCCGCAACGCGAAGGAAGTCGATTACATCGCCCACGACATCATCGACCAGATCGTTCAAGCCGAAGGACACGACGCCTCGTTCGGGGTCACCCTGGGGGACATCGCCTTCGATAATCTCGACACCATGGCCCCGCTCAACCGAGCCATCGCGATGATCGGAATCCCTTGGTACAACGTGATCGGCAACCACGACCTGAACTTCGAATCGCCCGACGACGAGCACTCCGACGAAACGTTTGAACGGGTCTACGGGCCGTCTTACTACTCGTTCGATTACGGGGCGGTTCACTTCCTGGTCCTCGACGATGTGCGGTGGGTCAACCGGACCCCGGAGCAAAGGGCGCACTACGTCGGCGGGCTGGGCGAAACCCAGATGGCCTTCATCCAGAAGGATCTGGAGATGATCCCCGAGGATCAGATGGTCGTGCTGATGATGCACATCCCCCTGACCAACGTGGAGGACCGGCAGGAACTCTACCGGCTGATCGAAAAACGTCCCTTCTCGCTCTCGTTCTCCGCCCACACGCACTACAACGAGCATCGCTTCCTCAGTGATGAGGACGGCTGGAAGGGTGCGGAACCCCATCATCACGTGGTGAACGTCACCGCCTGCGGTAGCTGGTGGCGAGGGGCTCCCGACGAGCTGGGCATTCCCCACGCGACGATGAGCGATGGCGCACCCCATGGCTATTCGGTCCTGACCTTCGACGGGCACCAATACGCCCTCGAATTCCACGCAGCCCGCCGGCCCGCCTCGCACCAGATGAACATCCACGCGGTCACCGCCGTGGAACAAGACCAGCTGGCCGACGAAAAAGTGATCGTCAACCTGTTCGGGGGTTCCCAGCACGCCCGGGTCGCCGTCCGCTTCGGCGGCAGCGGGGACTGGCAGCCGATGGAACGGTACGTCGGCATCGCCCCCTTCTATCAAGGGTTAAAGGACCGCGAAGCGGCGCTCGCCGAGCAACTGCCTCAAGCGGAGGGAGGCGGGAACAACCTCCCTTGGATTTCGCTTCCGGGAGCCCACCAGACGCCGCACCTGTGGCGGCGGCCGCTGCCGACCGACCTGCCGGTGGGAACCCACGCGATCGAGGTCCAGGCGGTCGACATGTACGGTCAAACCCATCGCGATCAACGGTCGATCCGCATCCTCCCTGCCGAGCCGCCGACGGCCGCCCCGTAGCCAGTCGAGCTCACGAGGAGGCCGGCTGCCAGCGGGGATTCGGCTCGCTGGGCACCGGCGCGTCGACCTCCTGCTGCCAGGCATGCAGCCGCTCGATCAAGCGGTCGCGGATCTCGGTTTCCTCCGCGGCCCGGTTTTTCGTTTCGCCGCGATCTTCCGCCAGGTTATACAGCTCGAACGCCTCCGGTTGGCCCGCCTCTTCGAAGTATTCGATCAGCTTCCAGTCCCCCTCCCGGATCACGGCACAGGGGGTCGTTCGCCAATGCCGCTCGTAGCGGGAACCTTGATTTTGCGAACCATAGCCCTGAAGGTAAGCGGGGAAGTGCCAATAGAGCGGTCGCTCGGCCAGCGTAGCTCCCCGCCAGGCCGAAAAGGCATTGATGCCATCGATCGGCTGCTCGGGCAGGGCCGCGCCGATCACGTGGGCCAGGGTCGGCAGCAAGTCGACCTGATGGATCGGTTGTTGGCTTGTCGCCCCGGCCGGGACGATGCCGGGAAAGCGGACGATCAAGGGAACGCGAATGCCTCCCTCGTAGTACATCCCTTTCGAACCACGCAGCGGAATCGCTTTGGAGACGCCGCCGTGGGGCCCATTGTCCGAGGCAAAAATGACCAGCGTTTCCTCTTCCAACTGCAGCGATTCCAGCGTCTGCAGGACCTTGCCGACGGCCTGATCGAGCGCCGCAATCATCGCGGCATACTGGGGGTGATCGTGCCCGCGGGAGGCGGCCTTCCCCGCAAACCGAGCGGTCAACTCCGGCTTGGCCTGGATCGGGGTGTGGACCGAATAGAACGGGAAATAGACGAAGAAGGGCCGCTCCGCATGCCCTTGGATCCAGTCGCAGACATCCCGGGAGAGCCGCTCGGGAAGGTGCTCTCCCGGCGGGCCATCAGGTAGATCGGGATTGTGGTAGGGCGAAAAGTAGCTTTTCGGATGCCCGGCTCGATTCCCCCCGAAGTTCGTCCCAAAGCCGTACTCGGTCGGGTCCTCGGACAGATGCCATTTGCCGGCGACGCAGGTCGCGTAACCCGCTTGCTGGAAGAGGTCCCCCATCGTGGTCCAGCGAGATGCCAGCACTTGGGTGTTGGGGGTGGGGATCAACTTGCGATGCTTGGCCGGTCCCCGATCGGCGTTGCCGACCGTAAAAATCTGGTGCCGCGGCGTGTAGGCCCCGGTCATCAAGGAAGCCCGCGACGGGGCGCAGTTCGCCGCCGCGGCATAGGCCTGGACAAACCGGGTTCCTTCCTCCGCCAGGCGGTCGATGTGGGGGGTTTCGTAATATTCCGATCCCTGACAAGCCAGGTCGGTCCAGCCGAGATCGTCGGCATAGAGGAGGACCACATTGGGGCGGGCGGGCACCGCCGCCGCCCGTTCCTCTCCCGCCACGGGGACGGCCGGGAAGACGAGGCCCCCGGCGAGGCACGCGACAATCCGCACGAGCGAAACGGGTCTGAACATCACATTGCCTCCGCAAGGACGAGAAGAAACGCTCCATTATAGAACACCCAATGCGGCGGCTCCGCCCCCTATGCGCTACCACCGAAAAGCGGGGGCGCCAGATCGCTTCGCCAGCCTCCGCTCGGCGGTCCCGAGGAGGCTCGAGGGCGGGCTGATGGAAACGTCGGACAAGACCAATCCCTCGACCCAAACATTTTCATCAGGCCAGCTCGAGGAGACCCTCCGGTTAACGCTGGGGGAGGAAACCGGGCGGCCGCACGCCCGCACCCGGCGTTCCCTGATCGCCCAGCTCGGCCCGCGCGGCCTCGGCCAGCCGCCGCAGCCGGGCGACGACTTCGGGATGGTCGGCGGCGACATCCTGGGCACACCCCACGTCGGCGACGACATCGAAGAGCAACGGCCGGTTCCCCTCGCCCGGCTCGAAGTGGGGATGCCCCGAGACCGTCTCGAGCGGCACAAAGAGTTTCCAACGTCCCTGCCGGACCGCCTGCAGCGTGTCGGCATCGTAGTAATAGAACGCCTCGTAGGGCGTCTGTTGCGGCCCCCGACCGAGCACCAGGTCCGTGATGTCGTGTCCATCGATTTTGCGATCCGGAGGCGTCTGCCCGCCTGCCAACGCCGCCAGCGTGGGCAAGATGTCCATCGTCGTCGCCAGCGTCTCGCACGTCGTCCCCGGCGGGATCATGCCGGGCCACCACATCAGGGTCGGCACGCGGAAGGCGCCCTCGGCCGTCGTGTAGCCACGGCCATGCAGCGGCTGATTGCTGCCCCGCGCGGGAGAACGCGGGTCGCGGGCCAACGGCGCCCCGTTGTCCGACGTCCAGATCACCAACGTCCGCTGGGCGAGCCGGCGGTCGACCAGATGGTCCAAAATTTTTCCCGTCGACCAATCGAGCTCCTCGATCGCGTCCCCCCACGGTCCATTGCGGCTCCGCCCCTGAAATTCGGGGCTGGCAAATGGCGTGCGAGTGCTCCCCGGCATCGCTTGCGGCATGTACAGAAAAAAGGGTTCCTGGCGATGTTGGTCGATGAAGCGGATCGCTTCCTCGGTGTACCGCCGCGTCAGCTGATGGCGATCGACCGGAGCTTCGATCACTGCTTCCCCCCGCATCAGCGGCAGCTCCGGCCAACGGTTCCCATCCAACCGATCCCCGATCCGCCGACCGACTTCGGCGGTCATGTCGTCGCTGTAGGGGATCCCGAAAAACGTTTCAAAACCTTGGCGGGTCGGCAGGAACGGGGCGGCATCGCCGAGGTGCCATTTGCCGATGATGGCGGTGGCGTAGCCGGCCTCCTGAAGGACCTCGGCCACCGTGACTTCGTCGGGATGGAGACCATACGGAGAGAGCGGCCGGAGGACCTTGCCATCCCGCGGATTGGTGTGCATCCCGACCCGTTGCGAGTAACAACCGGTCAGCAAGCTCGCTCGTGACGGCGTGCAGACCCCCGCCGTGACACAAAAGTGCGTGAACCGGCGTCCTTCGGCAGCCATCCGGTTGAGGGCAGGCGTCCGATGCAACTCGGACCCGAACGGCTCGATATCCCCGTAGCCGAGGTTGTCGCAAAAAATCACGATCACGTTCGGCTTGCTCGCAGCCGCCGCCGGGGCGGCGATCGCCGGGGCCGTCGATAGCAGCGCGAGCGTCCCGCCGAGGCAGGCAGCGAGCAAGGCGACCAGCAACGAAGCGCGGTCACCAGGGCGCAGGCCGAACCGGGGCAAGCGCCGCTCCGGAAATCCGAAAATCGGCCGCCTCGCGGCTGCGGCGGTTCCGGCTCGCCCCCCGCAGCGGCGGCGCAGGGCAGGGTGCAGCGGTTTCCGGTTAGGCTGGCAGTTGAAGGGGGGCACGGCAAGGCCTTTTAGCGAGAGGGCGCGTCGGTCAGGTTGTCTTCGATTTGGCAAGCCTGGACGTTGCGGCGGATGATCGCCGTCCCGTCCGCCGCCGGGCGTTCATCCAGGATCAAGCAATCCGACAGGCGGCTGGCCGTGACCTCCTCCAGCAAGATCCCGCCCGCCCCGTAGTCGAGGATCGTGCAGTTGGTGACGTTGAAACGTCGGCAACGGCGGAGCACCACCGCCGCCTCCGCTCGGACCACGCCGCTGCTGTGATTGGCGTTGAGGGTACAGTCGCTGGAATCTTCGAAGACGATCCCCAAGCGGGCCGCCTCGCCGTCGCTGTAATGGTAACGCGGGTTGCGATCGAGGACGTTGTTGGCGAGCACGATGTTGCGACTCCCGCGGACCAGCACGTTGTGCCGGTAGCCCTTCCAGATCGTATTGCCGGTGATCGTGGCTGCCCGCACATCGGTCAGCTCGACGTTGGTTTGCACGTCGGAAAGGACATTATCGGCGATCGTGATGTTGCCGTGTCGCAACTCGTCGGTGAAGGGCCGCTTGGTCGACCGGCCGTGGATCCGGATGTTCGCGGAATCGGCGGCCGCGTGGTCATGTTGGATCGTACAACCGACAATCGCGACTTCGCCCAACGAACTCTGGCGGGCATCGAGCCAGACATTGGCGGTTGCCGCCGCTTCGGCATCCCCCATATTCCCTTCGATGTCACAGGTCCCGATCTGCAGGTTGCGGATCTCGCTCCGCCGGGCCACCACCCCGCCCCCGGCGTTGTAGCTGATGTGGCAGTTGGCGATGTTGACCTGATGGAGGTTCAGGCGGTCGAGGAAAACGCCGATCCCGCGGTTGTGGTAGAGGTGGCATTCGGACAGCAGCACATTGCGATTGCGGTCGACCAGATGGACTCCATGCAGCGCCTCACGGACCACCAGCCCGCGGATCGACAGCTGCATCGTCCCGCGGGCTTCGATCCCGCAAGCCTGGGGATGTCGCCCCAGGATCTCCAGCCCCGCGACGGTCGGCGTCCGCTGCCGTTCCCAGACGGCGGGCTGGACCGTCGCCGGGGCGGCGGTGCCCCGGTGGGTCCCGATAAAGCGGAACGCAGGGCCGGGCCCCTCCATCATCACCTGGGCCACCCCGTGGCCGACGAGGGAGGTGTAGCCGACCTGTTGCAGGTCGATTTCGATCGTTTCCCGCAGCCGATAGGTTCCGCGGGGAAAGCGGATCGCGCCCCCTTGGGCGACCGCGCGACGAACCGCGGCCGTGTCGTCGGTGTGGCCGTCGCCCACCGCACCAAACCGCCGCACATTGACCTCGCTGGCGGCAGGCTCCTCGCTGGCGGCAGCAGGCGGGGCCAAGGGAGCGGCGGTGGCCGCGGGCTGCCCCGCCAGCGGCAACGCCGCGGCCAGCAGCCCGAGGGCGAGGGAGGCTGCCCGCCTCCGGCGGCACGAAAAATGATCGGCCGGGTGCGAGGGACAACGCATGGGAAGGCTTCCGAAGGGAGAAGGGCAGGGGAGGCGCGTCGATCGCCAAGAGGGCACCGAACCTCCGATTGTAGCCCAACCGCT
>CAYNVI010000282.1:0-6449 GCA_964400585.1 uncultured Pirellulaceae bacterium
GTAAGCGGCATTGCCGAAGCCGATCGCACGGGGCACCAGCACCGCCAAGGCGACCGACGCGGGACGCCCCCGGACCATCCGCCGCAACGTTCCCCCCAAGCCCTGACCGGTCAACGTCCCGATCCGCGCCGCCATCTCCTGCAGCAAGAAGGCGAGCAACAGGCTTAACAGCACCACCCACAGCAAGGCTCCCCCGAAGCGGGCCCCGGCGCTGAGGGCGGTCAGCGCCGTGCCCGGTCCCACGAACGCGGCGGCGACCACCACGCCGGGGCCGAGTCCCAGCCCACCGGCGCCCCGCGATTTCGTTTCCTGTTTTCCTGTCTCCACGGCCGTTTCTCCATCGGGGATTCCGATCCTGCGCAGCTGCGTTGCAGCGAAAACGCGTGCTCGCCTGCGCGGCCCTCTGGCGGAACCGCGCTGCCACCACGCCCGCCATTTTCCTCGTGGGACCCGGGGCTCCAACCCCACGGCGGTTTTTTCCCTCCTCCACCGAAAGACGTGGGGGCGGCCGAAACGGTGGGGGGGCGGGCGGGGTGGCCCCTTGTCCAGCCTTCCGTCAAAATGTCGGGCGACCGCGTGGCGTCCGCTGCGCCGGCCAACCCTCTCGCTGATCCTTCCTGCTCGAAGCGAATCCGACGATGGAATCCAACATCTTCTGCGGCTGCATCCCCGCCCTGATGACTCCCTGCCGCGCCGATCGGACCCCCAACTTCGACGCGCTGGTCCAGAAGGCCCAGCAGCTGATCGGCCAAGGGATGCAAGCCGTCGTCTATTGCGGATCGATGGGCGACTGGCCGTTATTGACCGACGCCGAACGGCAGGAAGGGGTTCGGCGGCTGTGCGCCGCGGGAGTGCCGGTGATCGTCGGGACCGGAGCGCAAAACCCCAAGCTCGCGGCCGCCCATGCCGAACATGCCCAGCAGGTCGGTGCCCAAGGCCTGATGGTGATCCCCCGCGTCCTCTCGCGAGGCATCGCGCCGGCCGCTCAACGGGCCCATTTTGCGGACGTCCTCCGCGCCGCACCCACGCTCCCCGCGGTGATCTACAACAGCCCCTACTATGGCTTTGAAACCAAGGCGGACCTGTTCTTTGATCTGCGGAAGGAATTTTCCAACCTCGTCGGCTTCAAAGAATTCGGCGGGGCCGCTTCGCTGAGCTACGCCGCCGAACACATCACCGGGGCCGATCCCGAACTGGTCTTGATGGCAGGGGTCGATACCCAAGTCTTCCACGGCTTTCTCCACTGCGGAGCACGGGGCGCGATCACGGGCATCGGCAATTGCCTCCCCACCGTCGTCCTCCGGCTCGTCTCGCTGTGCCAGCAAGCGGCGGCGGGAGACGCGCAAGCCCGCCGCTTGGCGAAAGAGCTCGACGAAGCGTTGATCGTCCTCTCGACCTTTGATGAAGGCCCCGACCTCGTCCTCTTTTACAAGTACCTGCTGTGGCTTCAGGGCGAGACCGAATACGAGCACCATTTCAATCCGAGCGACACGCTATCGCCCAGCCAGCAGGCGTTCGCCCAAGACCATCTGGAACGTTTCCAACGCTGGTGGCAGGCGTGGCCCGGGCGGGAATTCGCCGGCGGCGAACATCATCTGGTTTGACCCCGCCGGTCGTGCGCGTGCCAGTGATCCCACGCTTCCCGCAGCAACCCAGCGTTGGTCACTCCGATTCAAAACGCTCGATCTGCTGGTGCAGATGCCATTCACCGGGCTCTTCCAGCAAGCACTGCCGCTCGATCATGATCGCTTGCTCGCTTTCGCCTTGGCGGAACACGATTTCCGCCAGCGTATCGCGGTAGGAGACGCTATCGGGGACCAGGAAACAGGCCCGCTCCGAGAGCGTGCGGGCTTGATCAAGGTAACGTCCCGACAGCGCGACCACCCAGGCCAGGTTATTGGCCATGCTGGCATCGCGGCCGAAGCGGCCGGTATAGCGTTGGCCCGCCTGGAAGATCTGTTCGAGCGCCGCGTCCGCTTCGCTCTCAAACCCGAGCTTACGGAGTTTCGGCAACAGCTCCTCGGCCATGTCGATCGCCAGCGGCTGCAGGAGCAAGGCAGCATCCAGGTGCTCTTGGACGCCTTGGGCATCGCTTTGTCGTGCCGCCTGCAACGCCAGCAAGGCATGGTTCCGAGCGGGCAGGATCAAGTAACCGCGGGGGAAGAACGAAGACTTCTCGAGGTTCGCACTGAGCACCAGGTCATTCCACCTCGCGGCGTCGCCGGGAGCGTTCTCCGCCACCAACCCACTGTAGGTTTGCGCCAGCTGCGAGAAGGAGACGCCCTCCTGCTGACCGATAGCACTCGAACGGAGCAGCGGGAGGAGCGTTTCCCGCGCCAGCGTTTCCTTGTCCCACTCAGCGAGGAACTCGGCCAGCTCGGAGCGGGCAAATCCGGAAGGGAGGCAAAGGAGTAAGCGGACGAGTTCAAATTGCTCGGTCGCCGCCTGCCGGTCTCCCATCCGCTGCAGCGCGATCGCCTCCCCGACGGCCGCCTTCAAGGAAGCGGTCATGTCGCCCCGCGGAAGATTGACGCGTGGGACGCCGCCGCCCCCTGCGGCGTGCTGTCGCCAAATCTGGCGATAGCTGTGCAGCGCCGCGGCGGCGTTCCCTGCGGCCAACTGGAACCGCGCCAGCTGCAGATCGCCGTTGGGGTCCCCTTTCCGCGAACGTTGTTCGTAAATCTGCTTGGCGATCTCGCTGTGACCTAAGCGGAGAAAGAAATCGCCCAGTTCGTTGGTCATGTAATCCCGTCCCGTCACCACCAACCGTCCATTGACCCGCCGGACGGTCGGCTTGCCCCCGATGATCTCGTCGAACAGTTTTTCCATCGCCCGCGGCTCGGCGAAAGGCCCGGGCAGCTCGCCGGCAAACATCTGGCTGGCCCACCGCAGCCGCTGGGCCGACTTCGTGTTCGGTTCACGCTTGGCGAGCGCCTGCCAGACGATGGCAAAGGTTTGCGGATCGGACTTGGGAAGGACATAGCTGAGCCAATCGAGCACGTCGGGATAGATCAGGTTGCCCTCATCGGTCGCTGCAAACCGCAGCGCCCATTCGCGGCGCGAGGAAAACCACAGCGCCCGCACGACTTGCAGCCGGGCGCTGCGATCGCTGTCATCTTCATCCCGCAAGCCGGCGGCCTTGCCATACAAGTCCCGCGCCTGACCGAACCGTCCGCTTCTCAGCAGCAACCGTCCGATGGCGAGCAATTTTTCCAATTCCGGAGTCGCCCCCCGAGCCGCCGCTGGAGAGGAACCTTGAGAGGAACGCTGGGCGGCGGCGGCCCGGCGCAGCTGCCGTTCAATTCCCGCCTGTAGCGCATCGAGATCGACCTCGAGCGCGGCAAACGCCTGTTCGAGACGACCGAGCGATTCGAGGACTTCCGCCGCGGAAGCCGGGTCGGTCTCCTCGAGCAGGACGATCGCTTCGTCGACCGCCCCATGGATCAACAGACTGCGCCAGCGGAGCGTCTGCACTTCCGCCGAAACGTCCTCGGTGGCCGCTTCGCGCAAGCCGGCCACGGCCGCTTGACGCACCGCCGGCAGGCCCGCCCGTTCCGCTGCCACCAGGCACTGGGACCACCGCCGGTAGGCCGCCGCCGTTCCCGCCGGTTGCTGGCGGGCTTCCGCCGCGCTGCACTCGGCCAGTTCCTGCCACCGCCCCAGCAGCACCAGACAGCTTCGTTCCCACACTTCCAGTTCAGCCTCCCGCGCCTCTTCCAACGCCGCCGCGACTTCGCCGATCGCCACCAAGCCAACGATCCGCGTTTGGCGTTGACGTGTCTCGGGCCACTGGGACGCGGAGGCGGGCAGGATGCCGAGATCGTCGAGGTCCATCCCGAGACGCTTCAGCAGGCGGAGACGCGAAACCGCCAACGGCCCGCTCTCGGTCGTCACGTCGAGCAACCGGCAAAACGCATCCAGCCGATCTTCCTCGATCGCTTGCCGCAGATAATAGGCAAACCGGTTTTGCAGCACCTCACTGACTTCGGTGCGGATCTCCAATCCGCTGGGCGTCCCCACCGACTGTTGGATCGAGACGGCGACGCCTTCGTAGAGCCCCGCATCAAGCAGGCCTGCCAGCCGTTCACTCCCCGCCTGACCGGCCAGCTTCCGCTGCACGTCCAGGGGGGTCTCGGGCAGGATCCCTTCCCGCCAACGGTCCAAGATCCACTGAGCCCGGGCGGCGACCTCCGGGTCCGCATCAAGGGCGGCCCGTTCGACCGCCTCCCGCGTCTGCTCGCGGGCGCCCCACATCTGCCGCGTGGTCTGTTGCCGGAGCGCAAAATCGCCTGCGCCCAACAGCTCACCCGAGAGTTCACCCGAAAGTTCTTCCTGGGCAACCGCCCCCGGCGTCGCCCAGCCGGCCGTCAGCAGGAGCACCGCGACGGCGACGATGTGACCGCCGAAGCCCTCGGTTCGCGCTGCTCGAAGTCCCACCGCTGCCACTGTTCACTGCTCCATCTCAATCGCATCCATCTCAACCGCCTGGGGCTGCCATGAGACCGCCCCGGGCTCGGCGCCCTGGGCACCACAACCCGCCCTGGCAAGAGTACACTCTGGATGTAGTCTACTAGACCACCGCCTCTCCAATCCGCTGTTTTCAAGCATTTCGCTTTGCAGAAAGGAAAAATCCATGGTTTTCCCCCATCGCGTCCTCTTTACTCTATGGCTGCTGGGATTCCCTCTCCTGGCCCAGGCCGACTGGCCCCAGTGGCGCGGCCCCGGTCAAGATGGCGTCGCTCCCGCCGGAGCCTATCCCACCGACTGGTCGCCGGACGCGGGAATCCGTTGGCAAGCAGAGGTTCCCGGCAGCGGCGGCAGCACCCCGATCGTCGCCGACGGGAAGATCTACATCACCAGCGGCGTCGAGGGCGAAAACAAGCTCTTCTGCTACGCCGCCCAGGATGGCCAGCCGCTCTGGAACGTGAAGATCGGAGAAGAACGGGCCAGCCAGCATGGCAAGGATCATCGCAAAGGCAGCGGCGCCAACCCGTCGGTGGTCGCCGAAGCGGATGCGGTCTACGCCTATTATCGCAGCGGCGATTTGGCCTGCGTCTCGACCGCAGGGGAGCTGCGTTGGCACGTCAACCTGCAGGACCTGTACGGCGAAGACACCCTGTGGTGGAATCTCGGCACTTCGCCGATCCCCACCGAAAAGGCGATCGTCGTCGCGGTGATTCAAACCGGACCCAGCTACCTGGTCGGCATCGACAAACAGACCGGCAAGCCGCTCTGGAAAGAAGACCG
Organism: uncultured Pirellulaceae bacterium; assembly: GCA_964400585.1. GTDB lineage: Bacteria > Planctomycetota > Planctomycetia > Pirellulales > Pirellulaceae > CAYNVI01. The sequence goes on from CAYNVI010000282.1 coordinate 5,248, forward strand.
CATCACCGAGGCCCCCAAAGAAGCCGCCCAAGCCTACACCACGCCCCTGCTGCTGGAGGTGGGGGGACGGCAAGTGATCGCGGTGATGGGAGCCGATAACTTGACCCTGCACGAGGCAGAAAATGGCAAGGAACTCGCCCGCCTCGGGGGCTTCAATCCCCAGGGCGAGCAGTTCTTTCGCTCGATCTCCTCGCCGGTCGCCGCCGGCAAGATCATCGTCTGCCCTTACGCCCGCGGGGCCACGCTGACCGCCGTCGACGCGGCCCAGTTGCTGGCCGGCAAAGGAGACGAAGCGATCGTGTGGTTCCGTGACGACCTCGGCAGCGATGTCCCCACCCCGGCGGCGACCGACGAGCAGGTCTATGTCGTGCGTGACAAAGGAGCGTTGGTCTGCGTCGATGCCCAGACGGGCAAGGACCTCTGGGAAACGAAACTGCCCCGTTCGCGTTTCAACGTTACCTCTTCGCCGCTGGTCGCCGGCGATCACGTCTACCTGACGCGGGAAGACGGCACCACCTTCGTGGTCGACCGCACGCGGGAAGGCAAACTGGTCGCCGAGAACGCGGCGGGCACCGGCGATCCGTACACGGTCGCCAGCCTCGTGCCGGTCGCCTCCGACCTGCTGGAACGCACGCGGAACCGCTTGCTGCGGATCCACGGCCAGGACGAAGCGACGGATTAAAAATAACGGCAGGTTTTCGAACGTCCTCAGGCTGCCAAGAGGATTGCCTCCGCAGCTTCGTCCGACTGAAACCGTTAAAAATCCTGGCGGTGAATGTATAGGCTGCCCAGGCCCAACAGGGCGACGATAAACAGCGTGCAACTGAGGATCGGCCGAGTGACTTCGAGCTGTTCCCGGGTCGCTTCGGCCAGTTGCCCTTCGCCCATCGCCCGCGAAGTGGTCCCGCCCACGACCGCCGAGACCGTTTCGGAACTGAGCTTCCCTGTCTGGGGCACGATCGTGTGCAACGGCTCGACCAGATACCGCTGGATCAGCCGCGGGGTACTCAGCGATGGACGGTAGGCGGCCATGACGCGTCCGCGTTGCCAATCGACGCCGATCACTCGGTCGACATCGACGCCCACCCACAGCACCCCCGATCGATCGAAGCTCATCGATTCGACGTGACCTTGCTCGATCGCCGAGGGGAAATCGAGCTGCAACGTGTCGAGATCGATCCGGGCCAGGCGGCCGTCGGAGA
>CAYNVI010000283.1:0-6409 GCA_964400585.1 uncultured Pirellulaceae bacterium
GACGTATCCGGGAGGGGCTCCGATCAAGCGGGCGACACTGTGCCGCTCCATGAATTCGCTCATATCGATCCGCTGCATGGCGTTTTCATCGTCAAACATGACCTGCGCGAGCGCCTTGCAAAGTTCCGTTTTGCCGACCCCAGTGGGCCCCAGGAACAGGAAGGAACCGATGGGACGATGCGGATCCTGCAACCCGCTGCGGCTGCGGCGGACCGCATTGGCGACCGCCGTGACCGCTTCGTCCTGACCGACCACGCGTCGATGCAGCCGCTCTTCCATGACCAGCAGCTTGGCCCGCTCGGTCTCCATCATGCGACTGACCGGAACGCCGGTCCATAAGCTGACGATTTCGGCGATCTCCTCCTCACTGACTTCTTTGCGGAGCAACCGTCGCCCGCTTTCGAACCCTTCGCTGTCCGCTTCCTCATCCGCCTGGGCCGCGTGATCGGCTTCCTCTTCCTGGGCCTCCAGCCGCTGCGTCAGTTGGCGTCGTTTTTGATCCAGTTCGTACAGGCTTTGATAATCGCCTTCGGGAACCGGTTGCCCGGAGGACTGCTTCTGACCGATTTCCGCTTGCAGCGTGCGGAACTGATGGTCCAACTGCTCCAGCTCCGTCTGCAGCGACTGGACGTCGTCCAAGCCCAGCTTTTCGGCCTCCCATTGTTCGCGCAAGCTGGCCAGTTGCTTCTTCAGCTCCGCCATCTCCTCTTCAATCGCTTCCCGGCGGGCCGTGGCGGAAGCCTCCGCCTCGTCAGCCAGCTGGCGATGGGCGAGTTCGAGTTGCTGGAGCCGCCGCTGCAGTTGGTCGATCGGCTCGGGCACGCTTTGCTTTTCCATCGCTAACCGGCTGGCCGCCTCGTCGACCAGGTCGATCGCCTTGTCGGGTAGGAACCGATCGGTGATGTAGCGATTCGACAGCGTGGCGGCCGCCACGATCGCGCTATCGGTCACACGGACGCCGTGATGAGCTTCATACCGCGGCTTCAACCCGCGGAGGATGGCAATCGTGTCCTCCGTATTCGGCTCGTCGACATAGACCGGTTGGAAACGCCGCGCCAGTGCCGCATCTTTCTCGATGTGCTGACGGTACTCGTCCAGCGTCGTCGCCCCGATACAGCGGAGCGTGCCGCGGGCCAATTCCGGTTTCAGCAGGTTCGCTGCATCGGCGGAACCTTCCGCTTTTCCGGCGCCGACGACGAGATGGAGTTCGTCGATGAACAGGATGACCTGGCCGTCGGCGTCTTTGACCTCGCGCAACACCGCTTTCAGGCGTTCTTCGAAATCGCCGCGGAATTTGGCACCCGCCACGAGCGCTCCCATGTCGAGCGCGATCACGCGTTTGTCTTTCAAACTTTGCGGGACATCGCCTTCGACGATCCGCAGCGCCAAGCCCTCGGCGATCGCCGTCTTGCCGACGCCGGGGGCCCCGATCAACACCGGGTTATTCTTGCTGCGTCGAGACAGCACCTGGACGACGCGCCGGATCTCATCATCGCGGCCGATCACCGGATCGAGCTTCCCTTGGCTGGCCAGCTCCACCAGATTGATCCCATACTTCTCCAACGCCTGATAGGAATCTTCGGCGTTTTGATCGGTCACCCGCGCCGAGCCGCGGATTTCCGCCAGCGCTTTGAGCAGGTCTTCGGAGGCGATGCCGGAGAGCCGAAAAAGGTTCTTCGCCTTGCTGTCGACCTCGGCCAGCGACAGCAGGAGGTGTTCGGAGCTGACGAATTCATCCTTCATCTGCTCAGCACGTTTGGCCGCAGCCTCGAAAAGTTTCTGCAGCGGCGCACTGACCTGGGGCTGTCGTCCCCCCGAAACATGAGGAAGCTTTTCCAGCTCGCTGGTCGCCAAGCCGCGGAGCTGCGGCAGGTCCGCACCCGCCTTCTTCAAGATCGGCTGGGCGATCCCTTCGGACTCCTCCAGCATGGCGACCAACAGGTGCAGCGGATCGATCTCCGGGTTCCCTGCTTCAGCCGCTTTGCTTTGGGCTTCGGCGACGGCCGCTTGCGCTTTGACTGTCAGTTTGTCGAATCGAAATGTCATGGAAATTCCTTTCAACCAGCCAAAGCAGTTTCCTGATCAAGCCGTGGGCTGGTCACGGACCTGGGATCGGGAAAGGGGAGGGTCGGCGCATGAAAAAACCACATCGGAAACAAACCGGCCCCTGGGGGCCTGGAAGCTCGAATCGTCGGTGGTTGAGCGGGAACGTCGGCTGGGCGGCGGGGCGATCAAACCGGATCCCGGACAACCGCCACCGGCAGGAGGGAACGCAACGCCGAGAACTTCAGCGGAATCCTCGCCGGGCCGCTCCCGAGGCAATGGCCGGGAGCGGCCGGCTGGTTTCCGCCAAGGTTCTTCTGCTTTCCGCGGGCGCCCGCTTTGAGGGACCGCTCGGCATCCGTGATCGGACCCGCGGTCGCTTCGAAAGCGGCCCGCCCTGGTTAGTCCTTGACCTCGAACTCGGCGTCGATCGCGTCATCGTCGGCACTGTCACCGGCAGCCGCCTGGCCGCCGGCTTGTTCGCCTCCTTCGGCCGAGGCCCCCGCCTTTTCGTACAGCACTTTGCTGAAGGCCTGGGAGGCAGCTTCGAGCTCATCGGTCGCTTGCTTGATCGCCGCGACGTCTTCGCCCTTGGCCGCCTCGTTGACTTTCTCGATCGCCTTGGTCATCGGCTCCTTGTCCTGCTCGGTCAACTTTTCATCGTTTTCCGACATCAGCTTTTCCAGCTGGTACGTCATGTTGCTCGCCTTGTTACGGGCTTCGGCCAATTCGAACTGACGACGGTCCTCATCGGCGTGCGATTCGGCATCTTTCCGCATCTTCTCGATTTCGCTTTCATCCAGCCCGGCAGCCTCCTTGATCTCGACCGAAGCTTCCTTGCCGGTGCCGAGCTCTTTCGCTGACACGCTGAGGATGCCGTTCTGGTCGATATCGAATTTGACCTCGATCTGCGGAACTCCCCGTGGTTGCGGCGGGATCCCTTCCAGATTGAATTCGCCGAGCAAGCGGTTATGCGCGGCCATCTTCCGTTCCCCTTGGAAGACCCGGACCGTCACCGCCGACTGGCCATCGGCCGCGGTACTGAAGACGTTCTTCTTCTCGACCGGGACCGTGGTATTGCGTTCGACCAAGGGCGTCATCACGCCCCCTTCGGTCTCGATCCCCAGGGTCAAGGGGGTCACGTCGAGCAGCAGGACATCGGTCCGCTCCCCGGCCAACACCGATCCTTGAATCGCGGCCCCCACGGCCACCACTTCGTCGGGGTTGACGCCTTGATGCGGTTCCTTGCCAAAGACCTCTTTGACCAGGGCTCGCACTTTGGGAACGCGGGTGCTGCCGCCGACCAACACGACTTCGTCGATGTCCGACGGCTCCATGCCCGCTTCTTTCAACGCATCCATCAACGGCTTGCGACACCGCTTCACCAGGTCGTCGACCAATTCTTCGAACGTCGCCCGGGTGATCGATTTGGTCAGGTGCTTCGGTCCCGAAGCATCCATCGTGATAAACGGCAGGTTGATGTCCGTTTGCGGCAACGAGCTGAGCTCTTTCTTGGCCTTTTCGCAAGCTTCCTGCAGCCGCTGCAGGGCCATCGGATCGTTCCGCAGGTCGATCGAGGTCTCTTTCTTGAACTCCTCGGCCACGTAATTGATCAACGCCTCGTCGAAGTCATCGCCACCGAGCTGGGTATCGCCGGAGGTACTGACCACCTGGAAGACGCGACTGGTGCTCTCCTCGTCGTCGCTGTCGGCCACTTCCAACACCGACACGTCGAACGTCCCGCCGCCGAGGTCGAAGACGACAATCTTTTCGTCTTTCTTCTTATCGAGACCGTAGGCCAAAGCGGCGGCGGTCGGTTCGTTGATGATCCGCGAGACTTCCAAGCCGGCGATCTGACCGGCATCCTTGGTCGCCTGACGCTGACTATCATTAAAATACGCCGGCACGGTGATCACGGCCTTGGCCACCTTGTGACCGAGGTAGCTTTCTGCTGACTCTTTCAATTTCCGCAGCACCTTGGCGGAGATTTCCTGCGGCGTGTGCTCCGTGTCGCCGACCTGGATCTTGACGTACTCGTTAGCCGCCCCGGTGATCCCGTAGGGGACCATCTTTTCTTCGGATTCGACTTCACTGTGCCGCCGCCCCATGAATCGCTTGACCGAGTAGACCGTCCGCGACGGGTTGGTCACCGCTTGGCGACGGGCCGGTTCCCCGACGATCGTCTCCGCCTTGTCGGTGAAGGCGACCACGCTGGGCGTGAGCCGGTTTCCTTCCGCGTTGGGGATCACTTTCGGCTCGCTTCCCTCCATCACAGCGACCACACTATTGGTCGTGCCGAGGTCGATGCCGATAATTTTTTCACCTTGAGCCATCTGGTTCTCTCCTGCGTAAGGAGCGGTACCGCGCTGCCACGGCGGGACCACTGCTGAATTCGTCGTGCGTCTGGGTTACGTCGGTCAGGGTTTCATGCGGTCGTGTTGCAAGTCGGTCGCGGGTTTCGCGCGGCCGGAGGAAAAACCGGAGCGCCTCCAACAGGAAGCGAACCGATTTGCGCTCCAGCGGAGCGGCCAACCCTTGCGAATTTCTACAGGTTCGCCACGATCTGGGGTCAGCGGCGAACCGCCGACCCGGCGACTTTCAGGGTGGCCAACCCGCTGCGGCCGAACCGCCAAGCGGCCGACGGGTATTTTCAAAAGGCAAGAAGCGTGCCAGAACGTTTGACAAAGCCAGGAAAACTCGCTTAAGACATTATTTCCAAAGCATTTACAAGCCAAACGAAAAGTCGCGAACCGCCGATCCGGGGATCGCTCCCGCACAAAAATGACAGTTTGGTTTTGGCGGGCCGAGGCGGCGAAACGAGCGGATGCCAAAATGACAGCGGCCCAGCAGGCGGTGCCGCCGGCGGCCGCCGCATCCCTTCGGCGACCATGGCAAGCGACCTTGAGCTCCAGCGGAGAAACACCACTCGTGGCGAAAAAACGGACCTCCCGAAAACGAACAACGGCCCCCGGCAAAGCCGCGGGGACCAGCCCCACCGCCCGAGGTGCCTCCTCGACGAGCGGGCCCCGCAAAACCAAGCGGAAGGGGGCGAAAGCGAGTAAGCCGCCGGGCACCGCTGGCAAGCCGAGCGGCGCCAACAAGCAGACGCGGAAATCGCATTCGAAAGCCGCGGCCGCCCAGCGTCAGATCGATCTGCTCGACCAGCAGCTGCTCGATCTCGTCGAGCAGCGTCGAACCCTCGTCCATGGCCTGGGGCAGTACGATGACGCCAACGCGAGTGACCGGATGGCCAAAGCCCACGCCGCGATCGCCGCCTTGGTCAACCTCCGTGTCGATCCGGAAGGTCCCTCGCAGCAAGACGCGTTGCCGGCTCAACAGGCGGCGGAATTGCTCCGCCATGTCGCCAGCCTTTGCCTGATCGACGAACATGCCCTCCGCGTCGCCTACCTCGGCCCGCCCTACAGCTACAGCCACCAGGCGACGCTGAAGTACTTTGGCGATGCCACCGAAACGGCCCCCGTGGCGTCGATCGCCGCGGTCTTCGAATCGGTCGTCAACAAGGAGTGCCAGGCGGGGGTGGTCCCGATCGAAAACAGCACCGACGGTCGGGTCGTCGACACGCTGGGAATGTTCGTCCGCCACCGGGTGCGGATCTGTGGGGAGGTCCTCTGCGCCATCCATCACAACCTGCTGAGCCGCACGCCGCGGGAAGAGATCACCGAGGTCTACAGCAAACCGCAGGCGCTGTCCCAATGCCGCGGCTGGCTTGCCAGCCACCTCCCTTCGGCGCGGCTGGTGGAATTGAGCAGCACGGCGGCGGCCGCCCGCTTGGCTTCGGAAAAACCGGGGGTGGCCGCGGTCGCCAGCCTGGAGGCCGCCCGCGGCTATGGGCTCGATGTGATCGATCGGAACATCGAGGACAATCCGAACAACGTGACCCGCTTTGCCGTCCTCGGGCGGGACCAGCCTGCCCCCACCGGGCAGGACAAGACGGCGCTGTTGTTCCAAGTCAACCACGAACCGGGGGCGCTCGCCGACGCGATGACGATTTTCAAACGGGGCAAGCTGAACCTCACCTGGATCGAATCGTTTCCGCTGCAGGGTTCGACCTCCGAGTACCTCTTTTTCATCGAGGCGGAAGGGCACGCCACCGACGAAAAGATGGCCGCGGCGATCGCCGCGCTGCAGGAGCGTGCCCTGCGGCTCGACATCCTCGGCTCCTACCCGCGCGGGGAACTGATCGAGTAAGCCCCCCGATTCTCGCGAGGCTCCTCCCTGGCCAGCGACGGCCGGCTGCTTTACCTTAACGGTTCCGCCCCCTCCTCCCCCCTTCGCCTCTCCGGACGGTCGGTCTGGAGCGGCCGCGCCGTCCGGCGTAGCTTGCCTTTTTCGCACAGCCGCCCGT
>CAYNVI010000284.1:0-6375 GCA_964400585.1 uncultured Pirellulaceae bacterium
CCCCTTCGGCGTTGAGCAGGCCTTTGAAGGATTCCCGCATCTTGTCGCGCATCCCGAGGTCGGCCAGGGTCTCAAAGGGGACCTCCAGCGGTTCGATCCGCACCATCACCCGCTCGCCCCCTTTGACCCCTTGGCTTTGTACGGTCAGCTTGTACTTCGTTTTGCCGGCTTTCGTCTGCAGGCTGCCCGACTGCGGGTTGCGGCGGTCGCTGGGATTCATCCCGGCGAGCATTTTCAGGACGGTCAGCATCGCATCGCCGGCGTCGCGCGGCAGCGGCGGGATCGATTCCCACATCCCGTCGACCTGGTAACGCATGGCGACGCCTTGGGCGTTGAAGTCCATCAGCCAATGGGTCGCCCGCGCCTGGAGGGCATGGGCGACCTGGCCGGCGGCGACCGGATGCCCTGGTTCCTGCCGCCCGCGGATTTCCAAAGCTTGCTGGGCGTTTCGATCGCCCGAGGTGACGTTCAAAGCGACCGGGGTGACGGTCTGCCAAGGCTGAAGTTCTTCGGTCGCCTGTTTCTTTCTGGCCATAGATGCTGCTAGGTCTCAAAGGAAGCGGGAGCCACGCCGTCGCGATCGATCGCCGGTCGTCGCTTAAATGATGCCGGGAGCTTTCACGTCGATCCCTTTGAGGGCCATTTTGAGCAGATCCTTGTTGGGAGCGACGGCGAAGGCGGTAGGACGATCGATCAATTCATCATCGATCAATTGTTTGAGGCTCATCGTAAAGTCCTGCATCCCATCTTCCTCCCCGATGCGGATCGCGTCGGGAAGCTTGTTGTCGGAGCCCTCCAGGACCAATTTGCGGATCATCGGGCTGAACGTCATGATCTCGACCGTCGGCACGCGGGGCACGCCCGGCTTGATGCTCTTGAGCAGCTTCTGGGCGATGATCCCCTTCATGTTGAAGGCGATGGCCGAGCGGATCGCATTGTGCATCTCTTCGGGGAAGAGGTCGAGGATTCGGCCGATCGTCGTCGAGGCGGTGGCGGCGTGGATCGTGCCGAAGACCAGGTGTCCGGTTTCCGCGGCATGGATCGCCGTCATGAACGTATCCTCGTCCCGCAATTCGCCCACCAGGATGATGTCGGGATCCTCCCGCACCGCGTGCTTCATGCCGACCGAAAAATCGACGACGTCTTGTCCGATTTCCCGCTGGTTGATCAGGCACTTGTCCTCGGTGTAGACGAATTCGATCGGGTCTTCCAGCGTCAGGATATGCTTGCGATACAGCGTGTTGATGTAATTGAGCATCGAACCGATGGTGGTACTTTTCCCCGAACCGGTGACCCCGGCCAGGAGGATCATCCCTTGCTCGAAGTGGCAGAGCGTTTCGACCGACTGGGGCAAGTAGAGCCCGCGGAAGTCGGGGATCCAGTTGTTGATCCGGCGTGCCACCATGCCGATTTTGCCGAGCTGTTTCAGCAAGTTGATCCGGAACCGCCAAGAGGTGCCGTCGACATCGACGACGTAGGCGAAGTCGGCCCCGCCTTCGGCTTCAAAAATTTTCAGGTTCCGCTCATCCATCATCGGGATCAGCAGATCGACCATCTCTTCGTTGGTGATCGGCGGCCGGTTGAGCGCCCGCAGTTCGCCGCCGACGCGGACCATCGGCGGTTGGTCGACCTTGAGGTGCAAGTCGGAGCCCTCCAGCTTGACCAGCGCCTTGAAAATTTTGTCGACCGGTAACGCATCCCGCTTTTGCAGCAGGCTGTTTTTGAGCCGTTCGACGACCGCCTGCGATCCGCTGCTCGCTTCCGAGGCCGGGGGGTTGAGAGATCCATTCGCTTTCGCAGCATGGGCCATGGGAGCGTGCTCCGGGAAAGACAAGTCAGGAGAGAAAGACGAGAAAAGGAGGCGCGCCGTCACCAGGGGGCCCGCCACGCATCACAGTCGCACCGGGACCCCCGCCGACTGCATGATCCGCTTGGTCTCTTCGATTGTAAAGTGTCCGAAATGGAAGATGCTGGCCGCCAGGGCGGCGTCGGCCTTGCCCTTCAAGATCGCGTCGCTGAGGTGCTCCGGCTTGCCCGCCCCGCCGCTGGCCACCACCGGGATCCGCACCGCTTCGCTGACCGCGGCGGTGATTTCCAGATCGTAACCGGCACAGGTGCCGTCGGCATCCATACTAGTCAGCACGATCTCTCCGGCGCCCAATCTTTCCACTTCCTGGGCCCACGGAACCGCTTCCCGACCGGTGGGGCGGCGGCCTCCATTGATATGAACCTCCCAGACCTCACGACCGTCACGCTGGACGCGTTTGGGATCGATGTTGACCACGATGCATTGGCTGCCGAAGCGATCGGCCGCCCGCTTGACGAAATCGGGGTTCTGGCAGGCGGCCGAGTTGATCGAAACTTTGTCGCAGCCGGCCGAGAGGAGCGCCCGCACGTCCTCGATCGTCCGGATCCCCCCCCCGACGGTCAGCGGCATGAAGACCTGTTCGGCGGTCCGTTGCACCAGGTCGAGGATGATCTCCCGTTCTTCATGGCTGGCGGTGATATCGAGGAAGACCAATTCGTCGGCTCCCTCGGCCTCGTACCGCCGGGCGACCTCCACGGGGTCGCCGGCGTCCCGCAGGTTGACGAAGTTCGTCCCTTTGACGACTCGGCCGGCGTTGACGTCGAGGCAGGGGATAATGCGTTTGGTGAGCATGGAGGGGGGACGTCAGCGAAACCGCGGAGAGAAGGAGCTGGAACGGACACCCCCAAAGATAAAGAATCGCCCGGCGCGGGGGAATTGGGGCGCTTGCTGTCCAGCTAGCTCGCCTTTTTGGCAAAGATCATCCGTCCGGCGTTGGTCTGCAAGGTGCTGGTCACGGCGACTTCGATCGATTGACCGGCCAACGTCCGAGCCCCTTCGATCACGACCATCGTCCCGTCGTCGAGATAGCCGACCCCTTGTTCGGGACCCTCCCCCGTTTTGACCACCTGCACCCGAAAGGTTTCGCCCGGCAGGTACAGCGGTTTGAGCGCGTTGGCGATCTCGTTGAGATTGATCACCGGGACGCGATGCAGCTTGGCGACTTTGTTCAGATTGTAATCGCCGGTCACGACCTTCCCTTCCAGATGTTTGGCCAGCAACACCAGCTTCAGGTCGACCGCCTGGCCGGCCAGTTCCGGAAGCTCGCGATCGAAGATCTGCAGGTCGACCTTGTCGTTGGCGCGTAAGCGGTTGAGCACATCGAGCCCGCGCCGCCCGCGGGCCCGGCGGAGCTTGTCGCTGCTGTCAGCGATCCCTTGCAATTCGCTGAGGGCGAACCGCGGGATGATCATCTGGTTGTCGAAGATCCCCGTATTGACCAGGTCTTCGATCCGCCCATCGATCGCCACGCTCGTGTCGAGGATCAGCGGTTTGAACCCTTTTACTTCGCGGACAAATTCGACATACGGGATGATGAAGCGGAAATCATCCTTCGTCTGTAGCAGGACGCTCGTGCAGAGGTAACAGAGCAGCATCCCGGCGACCAACTGGATCCACCGCGCATTGGGCCCTTGCAGCAGGGGGGCCGCGGCGATCCACAGGATGTAGGTCATCAGCAACCCGATCAGGGGACCGAAGTAGATCGAGGTGATGGTCCCAATCCGCTTGTGCGGGACGAAGATATCCGCCGCCAAGACCCCGACGGCCAACCCGATCACCGTCAGGAAGACGGTCCAGGGGACCCACTTGTCGCTCTGGTTGGAAAGGTTCTCGTTGATCAGAACCGAGATTCCAAACGCACAGGCGAGGAACACGCAGCGAAGGATGAAAAGGGCCATAAAGCGAACGCAGGGGGGAGCGGGCTGGGGGCAACGGATGGGGGGATGGGCAAGGCGGCTGCGAACACGATCCTACTGATAGGAGCCTATGATACGAGGCCCGCCCGGCTAGGACGCTGCGCTCGCACCGAAAAACGTGCCGATTCGCCGACGTCCCGTCGTCGCCCCGGGACGCCGCCGCCAACTTAACCGACGGCGAGATGCCGCCCCAGGGGAGGGTTTCGGAAAAGAGGATGGGGATGTCTACCAGTCGGCCAACGGGCCGTCGCCGCTCCGCAGGCGTTCGTACTGGACGTCGCAAAAACGATCGGTCATCCCGCCGAGGTATTCGCCGATCGCGCGGCGGGTGCCGACCCGCTCGATCCGCATGCGGAATCGGAGCGGCAGCCGCTGCGGGGCCCGCAGCAAGCTTTCGAACAGGGTTGCCAAGCGATCGGCCGCCGCCTGCCGGACCGCCACCAACCGCGGGTGGCGATAGACGCGGCTGAACAGGAACGTTTCGAGTTCTTCCCGCTCGCTGGCCAGTTCGGGCGAGTGCCCCAGACGGATCCCGGCCTGCTGCAGTTCCTCCGCGGTCCGTCCCGCCCAAGGCAGCAAGCACCGGCTGGCCGATTCCAGCAGATCGGTCACCTGCATCTCGACCAGTTCATGGACGAGGGCCGGCCGCACTTGGGGCGGCGGGAGGTGGCCTTGCCGCGTGTTGAGCCGTCCCAGGGCGCGGGCGACAATCCGCAACCGCGACAGATCCTGCAGAGTCAACAGCCCCATTTGCAGGGCATCGTCGACGTCCGCCGCGTCGTAGGCGATCGAATCGGCCAGGTCGACCACCTGCACTTCGAGAGCCGCGGACGCCCCTTCGGCCCGTTCGGCTTTGTGCGCCCGATCGTCCTGCCCCGCCAAGACCTCGGCCGACAGATTCAGCCCCAGCGGGCCGCTGGCCCGTTGCTCCAGTTCCTCGGCGATCGTCAAAGCAAACTGGTTGTGCGAAAACCCGCCGACGTCGGCCAGGCAGGCGTCCAAGACATCCTCGCCGCAATGGCCGTACGGTGGGTGGCCGATATCGTGCATCAAGCCGAGGGCTTCGGTCAGGTCTTCATTCAGCCGCAGCACGCGGGCGATCGTGCGGGCGATCGAGGCGACTTCAAAGGTGTGGGTCAGCCGCGTCCGGTGGTAGTCGCCCATGTCGCCCGTGAAGACCTGCATCTTTCCGGCCAGCCGGCGGAAGGCCGAGGCATGCAGGATCCGATCGCGGTCTCGCTGGAAGGGGCCCCGGTAGGGATGGGGGCGTTCGGCGTACTGCCGCCCCTGCGTATCGCGGCTGAACGTCGCGTAGCTGACCAGCATCAAATGCTCGCGGTCGCCCCAGCCGACGCCGGAGGCCACCCTCTGCGGGGGGAAGGCCGTGGAAGAGGCGGTTGGATTGGTGGCGTATTCGACGATTTCCGCGGTCATCAGGTTGCGAGGGTATTCCAGAATCGAGACGACGGGCCGGGCGGGGCAACTATCCGTTCCGCACCCGAAATCATACGATGCAACGGGCAGAAAGCCAATCGCAACCGGGGAAGGTTGGCCCCCCCTGGGCGACCGCCTGCCGCGGGTCCGGTTCGCCCCGCACTGCTGGCAGCCTTCCGCCTGGCATCCCCGGTCCGCCTTGCAACCCCGGAGCGAGTTCCATTTTGCGGTCTGAAACTTCCCAAGCGACTTCGCCCGCTCGGCAGGAAGCCTCCCTGAGGTCCGCTGCTGGGGCCCGGCCTGAGAGCCATCCGCTGGGCACGCAGGACGTGATTCGGATCCGGGGGGCGCGGGCTCATAACTTGCGGCAGCTGGATGTCGATCTGGCCCGGCATCGGTTGACCGTGATCACCGGCGTCAGCGGTAGCGGAAAGAGCTCGCTGGCCTTCGACACCCTGTTCGCTGAAGGGCAACGGCAATACCTCGAGAGCTTGTCGGCCTACGCCCGCCAGTTCCTCGGCCAACTGCCCCGGCCCGATGTCGATCTGGTGGACGGTTTGGAGCCCACGCTGTGCATCGATCAGAAGCCCGGCAGCACCCACCCGCGGAGCACGGTCGCGACGACGACCGAGATCTACGATTATCTCCGGCTCCTCTATGCTCGCCTGGGGACGCCCCATTGTTTTGATTGCGGAACGGCGATCGTGCAGCAAGCGCCCTCGACGATCATCGAGCAGGTGGGGGCATCGCCGGCCGGCACCAAATTGATGGTGCTCGCCCCGCTGGTCCGGGGCCGCCGGGGGGCCCACGCCGAGCTGTTTGCGGAGATCCAGAAAGCGGGTCTGCTGCGGGCCCGGATCGATGGCGAGATCTACCCGCTGGAGCAGCGACCTGAGCTCAACCCGCGAAAAAATCACACCATCGAAGCGGTGGTCGACCGGATCGTGATTCGCGAAGGGATCGAAGAGCGGTTAGCCGATTCGGTGCGGCTGGCGCTCCGGTTTGGCGACGGCCTGGTCAACGCCGTCACGCAGGCCGCAGGGGAGACCGAGTGGCAGGAACGGCTCTTTAGCACCCAATACGCCTGCCCCGATTGCGGCGTCAGCTACGAGGAGCTGGAACCGCGCACGTTCAGCTTCAACAGCCCGTATGGCGCTT
>CAYNVI010000285.1:0-6375 GCA_964400585.1 uncultured Pirellulaceae bacterium
TAGGCGGGCACAACGGTTCCCGCATCTCGGCTCAGGAGGCGTCTTCCTCGGCGGTCGCCTCCTCCGCAGCCGGCTCGGTCGTCTCCGCCGCGGGCGATTCCGCCTCACTCTCGTCCGCCGCGCCTTCGCCCGCCTCGGGGGTATCGGGCGTCTCGGCTTCGGTCTCGGGGACGGTAAGCCCTTCCAGGGCGTTCTCGAGCTCGGACCCGTTGCCGGTCGCTTCCCCACTGCGGAGATCATTCAAGGCGTCCGCCCCTTCCGGCGCCTCATCCGCTTCGGAGCTGGCCGTGATCGCCGGCGGCCCTTCGTCCGAGGCGATCGGGGCGGGGGCGCCCAGCAGCCACATCGTGTAGGCACAGAGGAAGATCCAGGCGAGGGCGGTAAAGCTGGTGATCTTGGTGAACATATCGCCAGCCTTCGTCCCGAAGGCGCTCTGACCGCCGGGCCCACCGAGGGCTCCGGTCAAGCCGCCGCCGCGCCCCCGCTGCACCAAGATCAGGAGGATCAAGAAGATCGACAGGAACGCTAACGCCCAGCCAAGAACGACGCCTTGGAAGGATCCGAGCAGAGGGGCCATTACAGGGGCCATTGCAGCATCTCTTCTGAAAAGAAGGGGGAAAAACGGGGAGGAGGAGTTCAGGGGTGGGAGGAGCGACCGACCGTTTCGCGGACCGTCACCCAGTCGCTCAGCCAGCTTGGATGATCGCCAGGAAATCGTCGGCCTGGAGGCTCGCTCCGCCAACCAGGGCGCCGTCGATGTTGGGTTGCCCCAGCAATTCGGCCGCATTGCCCGGCTTGACGCTGCCGCCGTACTGGATGCGGATCTGTCCGGCCACTTCCGCCCCGAAGCGATCGGACAACAAACCGCGGATGAAGGCGTGGACCGCTTCCGCCTGTTCGGGCGTCGCCGTCCGCCCGGTCCCGATCGCCCACACCGGTTCGTAGGCGATCACGATCCCCGCGGCGCGGGCCTCATCTAGGCCGGCGAGCGAGCCTTGAATCTGCTCACTGATCACCGCCTCGGTCTGCTCCGCTTCGCGTTGTTCCAGCGTTTCTCCGACGCAGACGATCGGCACCAGGTTGCCGGCCAGGGCGGCTTCCAGCTTCTTGCTGACCATCCGATCGGTCTCGCCCATCAACTGGCGGCGTTCGCTATGGCCGAGGATCACAAAGGAGCAGCCGACGTCGGTCAACATCCCCGCGTTGACCTCGCCCGTAAACGCACCGTCGGCTTCCGGATAGAGATCCTGCCCGCCCAATTCGACCGGCGTGCCGGCGATCGTATCGTTGACCGCCGCGAGGTAGACCGCGGGCGGACAGAGGGCGACTTCGACCGCGGTTTGCGCGGGAAGCCCCTCGACCACCCCTTTCGCCAAGGCGAGCGCCGCTTCCTGCCGCGTGTTCATCTTCCAGTTGCCAGCAATCAAAGTTCGACGACTCACGCGAGCGCCTCCGGTAAGGGGGGAGAAATCGTTTTGCCGAGCAATTCAGCCATCGCCCGCATGCGATCGGCCAGTTCGGCGTATTGTTCGGGTAACAGGGCCTGGGGGCCATCGCTTTTGGCGACTTCAGGCTGATCATGGACTTCCACATGGACGCCATCGGCCCCCGCAGCCAAGCCCGCCAAGGCACAGGCGGGGATCAGATCGGGACGCCCTGTCGCATGACTCGGATCGACGATGATCGGCAGGTGGGTCAAGGCTTGCACGGCGGGGACCGCCGCCACGTCGAACAGGTTGCGGGTCGACGCGTCATAGCTCTTGATCCCCCGCTCGCAGAGGACGACGTCGGGATTGCCTTGCGACAGCACGTACTCGGCACTCATCAACAAGTCGTTGATCGTGGCGCTCATCCCCCGCTTCAGCAAGACGGGTCGCTTCGCCTGGCCGACCTCGGTCAGCAACAGAAAGTTCTACATGTTGCGGGCGCCGACCTGCAGCATGTCGGCGTATTCGGCGACCACCGCGACGTTCCGCGGGTCGGTCACCTCGGTCACCACCGGCAGCCCGTACTTGTCGCCGACTTCCCGCAGAATTTTCAGCCCCTCGACGCCCAAACCTTGGAACGCGTAAGGGCTCGTTCGCGGCTTGTAGGCCCCACCACGGAACAGGTTGGCGCCCGCCGCCCGCACCTTCGCGGCGATCCGATCCATCCGCTCGGGTTCCTCGACCGAACAGGGTCCGGCGATCATCCCCAGGTGTCCGCCGCCGATTTTGACGCCCGAGACGTCGATCACACTGGCTGCGGGGTGGGCGTCGCGGGAGGCGAGCTTGTAGGCTGGAAGCACGGGAATCACCTGGGAAACACCGGGGATCGCCCGCAGCGAATCTTCCCGCAACTGGTCTTCGTCACCGATGATGCCGACGATCGTCCGATGGGTCCCGCGGCTTAGATGAGCCTGCAAGCCCATCGCCTCGACACGCTCGATCACATGCACCACTTGGTCTTCAGTGGCTTGGTTTTTCAGAATCAGAATCACGGTCGGTCAATTCAACTTTGGGGGGAACACGCCCTGCCGAATCGCCCCCCTTCGTCGGCGGGGCAGTCAAATGGCCGCAGGGAGGCCAAAATCACTTGGCCGATGGCGGCCGGCTCGCCACAATAGCGAAGTACCTGGCAAGCGTCGCGCGAACCGAGTCGACCGCGTCGGGACCGCACCCCGGCCGGGGTTGCCGTCTCGTTGCCGCCGCCCGCCCCGGCGGGACCGGTAACGATCCGAACACCTGGCGAAAGTGGCCTGCCGGGCAAGCCCGGTAATGTAACAGACCGCCGGCAAAGTCGTCGAGGGCAAAGGTGTTCCGACAGTTTTGCCCGATCCGAACCGATCCCCCTGATTTTCCATACCCTCCTGGAGTCTTTCCGATGCGATACGCCGTCTACCTGGTGGCCGTTCTGGCGGCCGCCGGTCTGGTCTACGTGATCAGCCAACCTCCCCAGCCAACGGCCCCCGAAGTGGCCTCCCCGGCCGAAGCCCCCGCCCAGCCGGATGCGGCAGCACCGGCGGTTGCGGAAAACGTGGTCGCGGAAAACGCCGAACGGGTCACCTTGAACGTGCCCGAGATGCACTGCCCGGTCGCCTGCTACCCGGCGGTCAAAAAGACGTTGGAACAGCAACCCGGCGTGGTGGCGGTCGACCTGAGCAAGCAACAGCAAGAGGGGATCATCGACAATCCTCAAGTCCTGATCCAAACCGCCGACGGGTTCGACGCGCAAGCCGCGATCGATTCGCTCTCGCAGGCCGGCTTTGAGAAATCGTCGGTCATCCAGTGAGGAGCGGGATCCTGCTGATCGGCCATGGGACGCGAAATGACGCCGGCGCCGCCGAGTGCCTGCGGTTGGCCGAAATCCTCCATGCGGAACAACCCGACCAGCCGGTCGAGGCCTGCTTTTTGGAGCTCCGCCCGCCGACGATCGCCGACGCCTGGAGGCGGTTGGTCGCGGCCGGGGTCTCGCGGATCCAGGTCGCCCCGCTGCTGCTGTTCGCCGCCGGCCACGCCAAACGCGATGTGCCGGAGGCGGTGGCCGCCTGCGCCGCCGAAACGCCGCAGGTGGCATATGATTTTTCCCGTCCGCTTTCCCGCCACCCGCGGCTGATCGAATTAGCGGTCGAGCGAATCGAAGCGGCTTTGGCGGACCTCTCCGCTGGGCCGCAGGCGACGGCCTTGGTCACGGTCGGTCGCGGCAGCTATGACCCGTGCGCTCAAGCCGACATGCGGATGCTGGGCGCGCTGATCGGCCACCGGCTGCCGGTCGCGAGGACCGAGACGGCGTTTTACGCGATGGCCGAACCGCGCTTGCCCGAGGTGCTCGACCGCTTGGCCGCCCAGCCGGCCATCGAGGCGGTCCTCGTGCAGCCGCACCTGCTGTTCCAGGGACAAGTCCGCGACGCGGTCGCGCGGCAAGTCGACGAGGCGGCGGAGCGACATCCCCGGCTCGCCTTCCGAACCCTGCCGCACCTCGGCCCCGATCGTCGTGTCGCCGCAGCCCTCCGTGGCCGCCTCGGTTCGTTCGCCTCACCCGCTGCGACGGCCGCACGAATCTGAATCCTGCAACCGAGGGTCTCCCATGTGGCTCTATCTGGACGATCGGTTTGCCGACCACGACACGGGCAACCATCCGGAATGTCCAGCGCGGATCGAACATGTCAATGCCCGGCTCCGGCAAACGGGCGGGATCGCCGATCGCTGCGTCGGCCCTACCTGGCAGCCGGCCTCGCTCGAGGCCTTGTCGGCGGTCCACGGCGAGGACTATTTAAGCGGGCTGCAGGCGGCGATCGATGAATTGCCGCCCGGTAGCCGGCGTTCGCTCGAGGCGGATACGGTGGTCTGCTCACGTTCGTGGGAGGTGGCCCGGCTGGCCGCCGGCGCGGCGGTCGACGCCGTCGATCAGGTGCTGGCCAGCGATCAGGCGGCGACCGAAATCACCGCTCGACGGGCGGCGGTCCTCGCCCGGCCTCCCGGACACCATGCCCGGCCCGCGGCAGCGATGGGCTTCTGCTTGCTGAACCACGTGGCCGTGGCAGCCCGCCATGCGGTCGCGACCCACCAGCTCGACCGAGTCCTGATCATCGATTTCGACGTGCACCACGGCAACGGCACGCAAGAGATCTTTTACGAGGACGGCCAAATCGCTTACCTTTCGCTGCACCGTTCGCCTTTCTATCCCGGCACCGGCGCGGCGGCCGAGACCGGCCGCGGTGCGGGGCTGGGCACGACGTGGAACGAACCGATCGCCTTCGGCACCCCGGTGCCGACGATCCTCTCCCGCTACCGGCACGCCGTCGAAACGATGGTCTCCCGCCATCCTCCGCAGCTGATCTTGATCAGCGCCGGCTTCGATGCCCATCGGGAAGATCCGATCGGTTCGCTGGAACTGGAAACCGAAGACTTCGCGACGCTGACTTCGGTGATCACTTCCGCCGCCGCCGCGGCCGATGGTCGCATCGTCAGCCTGCTCGAAGGCGGCTACCATCTCGACCGGCTGGCCGACAGCGTCGCGCTGCACCTGGAAACCCTGTTGCCGTGAGCTGCCGTGAGCGGGCTCCTCAGGAGCGAAGCCGCGCCGCCCGCGCGTCGCGAGCGGGAGTCCAATAGATGGGGGGCAAGGCGTTCTGAATGCGGGAGGCCTGGGACGAGGTGATCTGGGGCTGTTCGTCGTGGAGGAGCGCATGCCAGGCCGCCCGTCGCTTGGCCTCGGCAGGCGAACCGGCGGGCGGCAGCCCTTCCTCCAGTTGCTGCAAACTGATCCGGACCGCGCGGTCAATCAAGTTGCTCGTCCGCCACCGTTCCGCCGGGATCACGCGGCGCATCCTCCCGACGTCCGTGTACGGAAAGAAGGGATTGAATTCCGAGTTGCGTTGAGATGCCTGCCACGTCCGCAGGAGCCAGTCCCGCCGCCAGGCATTGCGTTCCTCGACCGTCGGCAGCAGCGCAACCAGCTCTTGCCTCAATTCGGCTCCCAGGATGGCTGCGACGTCGTCCCGGGCAAGCTCGTCGAGGACCAGCATTTCCATCCGTTCGCCGCGCGCGAACTCCCACGGGGCAGAAGCTTCCTGATACAGCCTTCGCGACGATCGCATGAGCGCCTCGAGCCAATCGGCGTAGAGGGTGACCGGATCGGGGGAGGCAGCCTGCCGTCCCGCGGCATTGGCATCGCCGGAATCTGCCCCGTCTCCCGTCGCGTTGCGGGCTGCTGCCCGCAGGTCGCTCGTCACCTGGATGATATCGGACCACCTTCGGCGGTCCGACAGCCAAGTATCGGGCTCCGACAACACCTGATCGATCGCCTTGCGCAGCTCATCGACTGCGAACCGACGCGGCAGGCCACCTGCCGCGGGAACCAAAGGGACAGGCCGATGGTACCGATCCACGGCGGGCACCGCCTTGGCGGCAGTTTCCGTAGCCGCCCGCCATACCGGATCGCGGGGAGGCGTTGTCGCGTACCGCACCGCGACGATCGCTCCGAAAAAGATCGCCAAGCATATCCCGACCCAGCCGATCAGGCGTCCGTAGTAGCCGGCGTTCGGACGTCCTTCGAGCCAACGCCGGGTGAGCCGGAAGGTGACGCCCCAGAGGACCGCCACGGCCAGCCAGCCAGCCCACACAAACGTGGGATAGAGGCTCAAGGTCAGACCCACGATCACGGCCAGCCCCCACAGGATCACGGGGGCCGCCAAGAGCCCCACGACCGGCCGGCGAAACAGCTGCCCGCTCAATTGTCCCGAGACGAAGGCGCCGACAAGTAGCAGCCCCAACGAAGAACTTTCAAAGGAAGAACCGAATACCAGGGGCCCGATCATGGCCAGAGCGACGATCAGCATGGCTGCCATCACGGGGAGCAATTGCCGCGTCCACCAGACGGTCCACGGCGCGATCC
>CAYNVI010000286.1:0-6370 GCA_964400585.1 uncultured Pirellulaceae bacterium
AAGGCAGCTCGTCACGGTGGGCCAGTTCGGTTAACAGTTCCATCGCCGCGAAGACGATCGTCGCATGCACGTCGTGACCGCAGGCGTGCATCACCCCGTCGCATTGGCTGCGATAGTCGACCGATTTGTGATCTTGAATCGGCAACGCATCGATGTCGCCCCGCAACGCAAACCGCGGATGTTCCGCCAAGGGCACCGCCGAGACAAAATCCGCGGTCAATCCCAGGCCGTTGCTGGTCAGCCGGGCGGGCAGTTTCAGCCGCGCCACCGCAGCGGCCAGGAATTCGGTCGTCCGCCGCTCGGCCCCCGAAAGCTCGGGGTGTTGGTGCAGGTGACGGCGCATCGCGACCCAGCCGGGGCGGCAACGCGAGGCGGCTTCCTGCAAAGCTTCCAGCCAACGGGGGCGAGGGGTCGGGGTGGTCTCGTTCACGGGGTCCTCAACGACGGAAAGGGGCCGGGGCGAAGTCCTGGAGGCGATCCGGCGTGCCGTTACACTAACACTCCCGAGCGTTTCCGTTAAGCATCCTCCGGGCGCTTGCCGGAGCGGGAGGGCCAGGCTGCCAAGCGGGCGAGCAAGCGGCGCGGCGGCCGCCGCCCCTCCCCTCGCTCCCTCGCCTTCCCTGCTCGATACTATTCGGCATGAATGCTTATTACGATCTTTCGCACACGGTCTCGGAGGACGAGATCGATTGGCAGGGGCATGTCCACAACTTGCAGTATTTGCAGTGGAGCCTCTGGGCGGCCCGCGACCATTCGGCCGCCTGCGGGTGGGATGCCGCGGCCGGCTTGCAGCAGGGCGTCGGCTGGGTCGTGCGCTCGCATGAGGTCGTCTTTCGGTCCGCCGCCTTCGCCGAGGATGAGTTGGTCGTGCGGACCTGGATCTCGGAAGTCGACCGGTTTGCCTCCCGCCGGCGTTACCTGATCGCCCGCCCCGCCGATCGGACCGTGCTGGCGAAAGTCGACACGCGGTGGGCGTTTGTCGACCTGAATCGGCGGAAAGCGGTCGATATCCCCGCCCCGGTCAGGGCCGGCATCACCATCCTGACGCGCTCGCCGGGCCCCCCTTGGGGAGAAAGCAGACGCCTGGCCGGCCGGGCATGAGCTAGGGTTGAGACGAATGGCCTTCCCCCCGGCATCGCGGAAAGCCTCCGTCGTTCGCCCGCTGCCTCGCCAACATGCCCATCGATCACGCTGACGAACCGGACCCGGACGCCACCACCGGGATCTTGCCCAAGCACGCGCGTGCTGCGGAGCGAACCGGTATTGCCGGCGGGACCGAGGCACCCGGCCCCTCCAGGCGGCGGGTTCGTGCCCAGCGAGGGAAACCGGCGGCCACAGCGTGCGCGGCGACCCGCTACCAGACGACGGGCTTGTTGGGACGCGGCGGGTGGGGCATCGTGGAAAGTGCCATCGACGGGCAACTGCAGCGTTCGGTAGCGATCAAACGGATCGCGTGCTCCTCCACGATCAGCCCCGCCGTGCGGGACCGGTTCCTGCATGAAGCAAGAATCACCAGCCAGCTTCAGCATCCGGGGATCGTGCCGGTCCATGAGCTGGCAACCGGCGACGGCCAAGACGATGCCGGAGAAGCCTACTATGTCATGAAGCTGCTCAGCGGGCGTCCTCTGCGTCAGCTGATTCGTGAGGCCCACGCCGGTTTACCGTCGACCCCGCGGGTCGGTGCGACCGCCGCATTCCGCGCCGCGATGTTGCCTCTGCTGGAACGCTTCATCCTGGTTTGTGAAGCGGTCGCGTACGCGCACCAGAGAGGCGTCTTGCATCGCGACCTCAAACCTGCCAACGTGATGATCGGCGAGTTCGGCGAGACCATCGTCGTCGACTGGGGGCTGGCCAAGCAGTTCTCGCAGGACTCGCCGCCGGTCCGCGATCGGGAGGCCCCTCGCGGCGACCTGGAGACGACCGGTGCGGAGCGACCCGTCCGCTCGCACGACCCGAGCTCACACGACCCGGCGCGAACCCGCGACGGTTCGGTGATCGGCACCCCGGCTTACATGCCTCCCGAACAAGCGAAAGGCGACTTGGCGGCCCTCTCCCCCGCCGCCGATGTGTTTGCGTTGGGTGGGATCCTGTACGAGATCCTGGCCGGTCGGCATCCCCACGCCGGTTACGACGCGGAAACGGCGCTGCAGCGCGTGCGCGGCGGCCGCTGGGATTTCCTCGCTCACGCTTGCCCGGGAGTTCCTCGACCGTTGACGGCCATCGTCGGATGTGCGATGGCGGTCGACCCGGCCGCACGGTACGCGTCCGCCGTCGAGATGGCGGAAGAAGTCCGGCGGTACATCGCGGGCGATGCGGTTCGTGTCGATCGCGAGACCTGGATCGATCTTGCCAGTCGCTGGTGTCGACGTCATCGCACCCTCACGATCAGTGTCGGGGGCGCGACGCTGACGCTGATGCTGGCCTCGCTGATCTTTGGTCATCAGATCCGCCAGGCACACCAGGCCGAACGGTTAGCCCACCAAGAAACGCAAGCCGCCTATCAGGAGACGCTCGAACAACTCGAGCAAAGCCGCCGGTTCGTCGATGGCTGGTTGATCGACTCGAGCGGCTCACTGGAATTCCAGCCCGCTTGGCAGCCCACCCGTCCGGATCTGATCGAGCAAGCGATCGAGCGCTACCAGGATCTGCTGGCTGACGATCGCCACCTCGCCACCGAAAACCATGCGTTCGAACCGGACGTCAAGGCCCGCCTCGACCTGGAACGGGCTAAGCTCCACTTGCGGTTAGCCGATCTGCAACGAATCAAGCAGGTTCCCGCCGAGGCACACCGCCAATACCAAGCCGCCGCCGAAGTGCTACGGGCCGACCGTGACAGCAGGGGGCTCGATCCAGCGCTCCGCAACGCGATTCGTCTCCAAGCGATCCAAGCAGCCATCGGAGAATTGTTGCTTGGAAACGTCGAGCCGGATTCGCTGGAAAGGGATCGCCGATGGTTGCGGGCCCGTCTCCGAGAGGCAGGCGTTGCTTCGGATCGCCAGCCAGCCGCGGCGAAGCCCCCCGCGGTTTACGACCTCGTCGCCTGCCTGGCCCGTTTGCATTGGGCCAGCGGGCAGGCCGCAGCCGAATCGCCTGCGGCTCGCGAATCGCCACTGCACAAGCAGCGGAGGGCGCACGCGAAAGCCGCCGTCGACTGGTCGGCTTGGTTGGTCCGCTCCCGCGGAACACCCGCCGATCACCGTCTCTGGCAAACCGCCCTCACCCAATGGACCAGGGGACAAGAATAGGCACAACCGCGACCTGCCGCACCACCGGACCGGGTGCCGGCGTTTTTTGGGGAAGGAACCCCCGCCGGCCCGACGCAGCGACCTATCCTTTCGGCAACGTAGCCAAGCGTTTCGCCTCTGGCATCCTCCCGGCAAGGAAATGGACTCATGCTCAAGCTGGACTGTGGTAACTCCTGTTCCGGCCAAACGGCTTCCCCCGCCATCGATCCGTCGTCCCCTGGCGATACCGGGTCCCCTGGCGATACCGGGTCCCCTGGCGATACCGGCGATGCGGAGGCAACCAGGCAGCAGCAAGATTACGCATTGCCGCCGGCGGCGTTGGGGGAGGAAGCATGCTTGGTCCAGATCTACCCGGCCGACGTGATCGATGGCCTGCGGTTGCTAGAAAGCGACGTCCTGCGGATCGGCCGCGACGCGTCCTGTGAACTCGCTTTGGAGGACAGCAATGTCTCTCGCCGACACGCTGAAATCCACCGTCAAGACGACGGCGATTGGTTGTACGACCTGGGCAGCACCAACGGGACACTGATCGACGGAACGCCCATCGAAAGCCAGCGGTTGCAAGCGGGCGACCGGATCGCGATCGGCAGCTTCATCTTCAAGTACCTGTCGGCCGGCAGCGTCGAATCGCAGTACCATGAAGCGATCTACATGTCGCTGACCCGCGATGCCTTGACGGGGACGATGAACAAGCGCTCGCTGGTCGAATCGTTGCCTCGGGAGATCGCGCGGGCTCGACGCGGGGGCCAGCCGTTGGCGATGGTGATGATCGATATCGATCACTTCAAATCGATCAACGACAGCCACGGACATCTGGTGGGCGACGAAGTGCTCCGCGAGTTCGGCTTACGTCTGCTGTCGATCTGCCGGGAAGATGATCTTTTGGCGCGCTATGGCGGCGAAGAATTTTGCCTGCTCCTCGCCTCGACCGCACGCGACGAGGCGGTGCAGATCGCCCAGCGCTGTCGTCAAACGATCGCTTCCCTGCCGTTCTCCACAGCGGCAGGCGCGCTGGCAGTCACCGCCAGCTTCGGGATCGAATGCTACACCGGGGCACAACCGGTTTCCGCCGACGCCTTGGTCAGGGCTGCGGACCTCCGTCTCTACGAAGCCAAGCAAGCTGGCCGTAATCGCGTGGTCAGCTAGCCTCTGTCCGAAAACCAAAAACGGGTCGCGTAGCGGATCCGCAGAGGCCGCAAACGCAACGGCGGACCCCCGGCGGGGCCCGTCGGCAGGGCGGTCGGATGCTCCTCCAAAGAAACACCCCATCTTGTGGGGTGTTTTAGCATGGAGAGAATAGGATGGATGCCGGGGAAGCTGTCCGGGCTGCCAACGATCGAGCAACGCCTGCGGGGCTCAGGTAGTCGCCGCGAAGCTTTTCCCCGCATCAACCTCCACCAACGTACTGCGGGATCTCGCCGGTCTCGCACGCGACACGTTGACGCCACGCCTCACGCCGGAAGGGATGAACCGTATGCCATGCAATCACATCAAAGAACTGTACCAGTTGGTCGATCAGTACGACATGAAGCTGGCGAGTTCGGATCCGATCCGCATCCTTTGTCCCCTCTGCGACAAGGAGGAGACGTGCCCCGACCGGATGATGGATGAACTGGACGAGGAGACCGACGCTTCTCCCCAGGCAGCGGAAGACGAGAAGCGAAGCTAACAGCAGCCCGCACAGCGGCACCGACCGGTCCCCCGCGCCGCGGGCAAGGGGCTAGCTGGACAGCGACACTTTTCATGAGCGGATGGGCGCTAGCTCCCCGCCTTTCGTTGACGAACGGGCGGCTAGGGTAAAGGTCCTTCCGAAGAGGCGCTTTCCCCCTTCATTGAACATTGAACCTCCTGTTTTCATCGCACACTTTCCTCAGGTTGCACTCCATGTTGAACCCTTCGAAACCCTCGCGTCGCCAATTCCTTCAAGGCGTGGCTGCCGCCGGCGCCGCGGGGGTCCTGATGCCATCGACCCAGCGGGCCTTCGCGGTGCAATCGCCGAATGAACGGCCCACCTTCGCCACCATCGGCCTGCGGAACCAAGGCTGGGCCATCACCAACAAGTCGTTCAAGTTCGCCGACTTCGCGGCGCTCGCCGATGTCGATGCCAATGTGTTGGCCGATAACGTCCGCAAGGTCGAAGCACGCCAAGGGATGAAGCCAGCGGCCTACCAGGACTACCGCCAGGTCTTGGAACGCAATGACATCGACGCGGTGATGATCGCCACACCCGACCACTGGCATACCAAGGTTGCGGTCGAGGCGATGCGGGCGGGAAAAGATGTCTACTGTGAAAAGCCGCTGACGCTGACGATCGACGAAGGAAAGCTGATCGAAAAAGTCGTCCAGGAGACGGGACGCGTCTTTCAGGTGGGCACGATGCAACGCACCGAATCGGGGCAACGTTTCTTGCAAGCCATCGCGGTCATCCGCGACGGCCGGATCGGGACCGTCAAAAAAATCACCTGCGGCATCAACGGGATGCAGGCCTCTCCGGTGATTCCCGAAACGCCTGTTCCCGCAGGCCTCGATTGGGACTTCTGGCTGGGTCCGGCGCCCCAGGTTCCTTACCGAGCCCTGCCGGAAATGCGAACCGGCTATGGCGGCGGCGTCCCCCTTTACAGCAACTGCCACTACGCCTTCCGGAACTGGCACGAATACTCCGGCGGCAAATTGACCGACTGGGGCGCCCACCACGTCGACATCGCCTGCTGGGCGATCGGCGCCGGGGACACGGGGCCGAGCAAGGTCACGCCGCTGGAGTTCACCTTGCCGGTCGAGTACCAGGATGGCTACCCGACGGTAGGCAATCAGTACAACGCCGCGACCGACTTCCGCATCCGCGCGGAAATGCCGGGCGACGTCGAAATGATCATCACCAGCGAAGGCGATAACGGCATTTTATTTGAGGGCACCCAAGGCCGGATCTTTGTCAATCGAGGCAAGATCACCGGGAAGCCGATCGAGGATCTGCAAGCGCGTCCGCTCCCCGACGGCGCCATCGAAGCCGTCTACGGCGGGAAGGTCAGTGAGAATCACACGGCGAACTTCATCGAGGCGATGCAGTCGCGGAAGCAACCGATTTCGGATGTCTGGTCGCACAACCGGATGCTGGAGATCTGCCATCT
>CAYNVI010000287.1:0-6346 GCA_964400585.1 uncultured Pirellulaceae bacterium
GCATGTGGGGGCGTTCACCGAAGCGGGGACGTTCCGCGCCCTGATCGAGCGACTGGACGAACTGGTCGAACTGGGGGTCTCGGCGATCGAATTGATGCCGGTCGCCGATTCGCCGGGACGT
This sequence comes from uncultured Pirellulaceae bacterium, assembly GCA_964400585.1. GTDB lineage: Bacteria > Planctomycetota > Planctomycetia > Pirellulales > Pirellulaceae > CAYNVI01. The sequence goes on from CAYNVI010000287.1 coordinate 122, forward strand.
TGGAACTGGGGTTATGACGGCGTCGATTGGTTCGCCCCACAACGGACCTACGGCGATCCCGAATCGTTCCGCCAGCTTGTCGACGCGGCCCATGCCAAAGGCTTGGCCGTGATCCTGGATGTCGTCTACAACCATCTGGGCCCCGAAGGCAATTACTTAGGGGACTATGGGGCGTACCTGTCGGACCACCATCGCACCGTTTGGGGAGACGCCCCGAATTTCGATGATCCGATCCATGCCCGCGAGCTCCGCCGCTTCGTGATCGCCAACGCGATTTACTGGTTCGAGGAATTCCATCTCGACGGACTTCGCGTCGATGCGATTCACTGCATGGAAGACGACAGCGACCCGCATATCGTGCGGGAGCTCAGCGAGGCGGTGCACCAGTGGGGCAGCCTCCGCCGGCGACCGTACCGTCCGCTGTTGATCGCGGAATCGAACATCTATGATCCCCAGATGTTGGCGCCGCTGGAAGCAGGAGGCCAAGGCTTCGACGCCGAATGGTGCGACGACTTCCTGCATGGTCTGTATGCGGTGATCCGCCCGCACGAGCAACTCTCCAACCGCGTCTATCAACCCGGACAGGACCTCGACCAAACGCTCCGCAGCGGGCATGTCTTTGCCGGCAGCCTGTGGCAACCCCAGCAACGCAGCGAAGCCAAAGCACGCGTCGACACCCATGGTTTGATCTACTCGATTCAAAACCACGACTTCATCGGGAATCATCCGCTGGGCAAACGTCTGCATCAGCTGGCGTCGGCCGAAGCACAGGCGGCGGCCGCCACCTTGCTGATCCTCTCGCCAGCGATCCCGATGCTCTTCATGGGAGAAGAGTTCGCATGTGATCGACCGTTTCAGTTTTTTGTCGATTTTGGGGACGAACCGTTGCGGGAAGCGGTCGTCCGCGGGCGTCGCGAAGAGTATCCGCAGCACGACTGGTCGGGTGGCGTCTCACCGGTCGCTGCCTTGGCATTCGAATCGTCGCGGATCGGCTTCTGGGAGTCGGGCAATGTGCGGATGCGGGCGTGGTACCGGCAGCTGTTACAATTTCGCCGTCACTGGCGCGCCAGCGGTTTGTTGGCCGACCGTCACATCCTCGTCGAGACCGATCTGGAACGAGGTTTTTTCTGTCTCGGCTACCTCCAGGATGCCTCGGCCGCCTTGGTGGCGGTGCGGTTGTGTCCCTACGATGCGCCGCGCGATGAGATCCCTTGCCGATTGAAGGACCCGCGGCTGGCGGCGCTGCTCGATGCCTCGCTGTTGCGGGCCGATTCACGAGACTCCGAGGCGGAGCCCGACGGGTTCGTCGGAGACCATGCCAAAATCTTTATGCGGTGAAACCGATGCGGTGACGCCGCCACGCCGGTCCGCCAGTCGCTTGCCTTTTCCTGTTCTTATTCAAATGACGGAGTGATTCCATGGGCTCCCCCTACGGTCGTCGGTTGTTGGTTGTCAGTCTCCTGTTGATTCCGCTGGTCGGCTGCCGGCCGACCGCGCAGAACGGTGCGTCCCCCGAGGCCGAGGAAACGGCGCAGGAGGAGGAGGAGCGGGGCATCATCAATCAGAAGACGCAGGAAGTCCTGCCGCTGGAAGTCGCCCTGCAGGAGGGAGCGGTTCTTGCGGCGACCGGGATCGAAACCAACAATCCGCTCTTGCAGAATGCCGCCGCCTACCGGACCTCCGTCGCCAAAATCGGAGCGATGGCGGTCGACAAGGCGATCCAGCTCCGCAATGCCCAAAGCATCGATCGGCCGCAACCGCTCGGTTACGAGCAGTTCATGGCGGAGATCATCAAACCGGGGCAGCCCGACGGGATCCAGCTTGCCGAGCTGCCGTACTACCAGGAGTACGCATGGGATGTGGCTGATCAGAAACTGGTGGTCGTCGATTTTCCGGCTCGTAAGCAAGCCCGTCAGGCGGAACGCTAAGCAGGTCGGGAGTCGACAGGGTCGGTGCTGTGGCGAGGGGACACGCTAAAAACCGGACGATTCGCCTTTTCGGCATGACCGCTCAAGGTCGGACGAGTGCGGCGTCGATAGAGGACCACAGCGGTACCCGGAATCGTCACCTGTCCTCCTACCGAATGGCTTCATGGATCTACCAGCATTCCCCATGCGGCGGCTGGCACCCTGGATCGCGCTGCTGCCCGCCTTGACGGTGCCGGCCTGCGCACCGCTTCGGGAAGCCGCTTGGCGGACGTCACAACCGGCCGCCGCAGCGCCCGAAGGCTCGCTCACCAGGCTGGCGGATGCCACGAGCGAGGCGGTGGATAACCCGCTGGCGTCTTCCCCGGAGGGCACCGCGCCAACCGCGGCGACATCACCCTTGTCGACTGCCGGTTCGCCGGCGGCGGAAATCAAGCCGGTCGCGTATCAGCCGGATCCCGACCCCGCGCCGGTGCTCTTAACCGGGCCCGTGGCGGCGCCTCAGATCGATGGTTTCCCAGCCCCAGCGACGCTGCCGTCGGCGTCGGGTGCGGTGCCGCCGGGCGGTGAAGGGATCCGCTTTGAAGAGCTCGAGCAGATCGCCCTGGCCAACAATCCGTCGGTGCAGCAAGCCGAAGCGATCGTCGGCAAAGCCCGCGGCATCCATGCTCAAGTCGGACTGCATCCCAATCCCACGGTCGGTTACTTAGCGAACGAGATGGGCGACGCCGGGACGGCGGGCATTCAGGGAGCCTTCCTCTCGCAGACGATCGTAACCGCGGGCAAACTGCGCAAAAATCGCGCCATCGCCGCCCGCCAGATTCAAAACTTGCGGTGGGAGCTGGAGGCGCAGCGGCAGCGGGTGCGCAACGCCGTCCGCATCCAGGGATTCGAATTGCTCGGGGCGCAGCGGCGGATCGCGGTGACGAACGATCTGGTCGAGGTGGCCGAGAAGGGGGTCACTGCCAGTCAGGAATTGCTTTCCGCCGGTCAGGTCGCCCGCCCCGATCTCCTTCAGGCCCGCATCCAGCTGAACGAGGTCCGCATCCTTTGGAAGAATGCCCAGTACGATTACGAGGCCGCTTGGACGCAGTTGGCCAGCTTGATCGGACGACCCGAGATGGCCCCGCGACCGCTTGCCGGCAGCCTGAGCCCGCCCGCCGAGCCGGCTGAGCCGTTCGAGGAAAGGCTGGCGGCGTTGTTAGCGACCAGCCCTCAAATGCAAGCCGCCCGGGTCCGTCTGCAACGTGCCCGCGCCCAGATCGATCGACAACGCGTGCAGCCGATTCCCAACATCGTTGCCCAGGTCGGGGTGGCCCACGACAATGCCAGCGGGGACGACATTGCGAACCTGCAGTTGGGGTTGCCGATCCCGGTTTTCAATCGCAACCAGGGGGCGATCCAGCTGGCCCATGCGGAATTGCGGCGGGCGGCCAGCGATTTGCATCGCACCGAACTGTCCCTGCGCAATGCGTTGGCAGTCGCTTTCCGCGAGTACCAAAAGCGGGCCAACCAAGTTCAACAGTACCGGGATCAGATTGTGCCCACCGCAGAGGAAAACCTAAACCTTTCGGAGGAAGGTTACCGGCAGGGCGAATTCGACCTGATCCGGGTACTCACCGCCCGCCGAAGTTACTTTGAATCGAACCTTTCCTACATCGATGCCCAGGTGGCGATGCGGCAGGCCGACGTGACGATCAACGGTTGGCTGCTGGTGGGCGGTCTGGATGACGTGGCCGATACAGCCGGATCGAACCTTCAAGGCATTGGCTTGCGTGGCCAAGCGTTCTCGCAGCAGTAGTCGGCGGCCGAGACGATTCGTGTTGCCGCTCGGCCGTCGTGCTTTTAGAATCCAAAGACAGGCTTGCTGTCCAGCGCGCCTGGATGGTTGCCTTCGATAATGTTCCTCTGATGCGAAATCTGATCGCCCTGGTCGTCGCGGCGTCGGTGTGTTGGCACACGGTCGCCGGCTGCTGCGCGCATCATGATCACGCCGCCTCGCCGGCCGGCGAATCCGGGATGCACGATCTTGCCGGGCTGGGCGGGGATTGCGATCACGTTCTGCACCCCGTTTCCTTGTCCCAGGAAGCTCATCCAGCCAGCGGACGCTGCGCCGCCTGGCAGACGGGATTGGATTGTTGGGAGGGGCGTTGTTTGAACCATGCGGGCTGCGGCCTGGGGTATTGCGCGTTTGCCGTCCCGAAGTCGGTCAGCTTGCCGGATCGGGAAGACGATGACGGAAAAGCGGCATTCCTGAACGGTGCAGCCCTCGTCTCCAGGAACGCCTCCCCGCCTTTCGCGTCGCTATGGACGACCGCCGAGGGCAATGCCTGCGGCGGCGCTGCGCTGCGCCGCCATCTGATGCTCAGCGTGATGCGGCTGTAGCTCTCTCTGCTTGACGGGCTGGTGAACGGTGCCTGGGACGGCGCTGCTCGGTCGAGGCCGTTTGCCGCTGCATTCTTTTCGGCGGATGGTTTGCCGAGGATTTTCTCGCCCGGCCCTTCTGTCGCTCGCACACGTTGATGGCGCGCACACGCTGCGCTGGAGCTTGCTATGCAATTCGCTTTTGGATGGTGGCGCCCTTGGGTGGGAGCAGTCCTGGCCGTGGTCTTGGTAGCGGCAATCGCCGTGCTGACCGCGGGGGCCTGGTGGCTGATGTTCGACCGTTCCGGGCCCGCCTCGGCCACCGCCCTGCCGGTGGACGAACCGCTGCACGAGGACGAGCACGACCATCCAAGTCACGTCGGGCATGACCATCCAAGTCACGCTGGACGTGACGAGGCGAGTTCGCTCCAGCTTTCCCCTCAGGCACAGCGCAACATCGGTTTGGAAGTCGGTCAGGTCTCGCTCTCGTCATTCCAACGAATGATCACCGTCCCGGCGGTTGTGGTGGAGCGTCCCGGACGCACCAAGCACCGGCTCACCGCGCCTCTGACCGGCGTGATCACCGATGTGTTCGCCGTTTCCGGAGAAGCGGTCCAGGCGGGCGACACGCTGTTCATTCTCCGGCTGACGCACGAGGACCTCGTCAGGGCCCAAACGGAGTTCCTGAAGACGCTGGAGGCATTGGATGTGGAAAACCGTGAGATCGAGCGGTTGGAAAGCATGACCCAAGGCGTGGTAGCGGGGAAAGTCGTGCTGGAACGGGAGTACGAAAAGCAAAAGCTCGAGGGGCTGTTGAAGGCGCAGCGCGAGGCCTTGGTACTGCACGGCTTGAGTCCGCAGCAGATCGAACAGATCTCCCGCCGCCGACGGCTGCTGCGGGAATTGCAAATCACGGTGCCGGAAGTGCACGACGAGACGAGCGAGCAGCATTTACAGGAACACCATTCGTCGGACGTTGGCGTGACGGCCCGTGCCGCTTCTTCGAGCGGACCGGCGCCGCTGCGCGAACAGGATGGCAGCGATCCCACGCCGCTGGTGCTGCAGGAACTGAGTGTTGCCAGGGGGGATTTTGTGCAGGCCGGCGGGGTGTTGGCCAGCTTTCAAGATCTGAGCACGCTGTACATCGAAGGAAGGGCATTCGAACAGGATGCCGGCATCATCGCCGCAGCGGCCGGCGCGGATCGCCAAGTGACGGCCTTGCCCGAAGATGCCGAGGGAAAAACGGCCGGGGTGCCAGGCTTGCAGATCGCCTACATCGCCAACCAAGTCGAGACCCGATCGCGGGCTTTGCACTTTTACGTGAACCTGCCGAACCACGTGACCCACGAAAGCTCGAGCGACGAGGGCCGACGTTTCTTGACCTGGCGGTACAAGCCTGGGCAGCGGATGCGGCTGCGGGTGCCGGTGGAGAGCTGGGAAGACCAGCTTGTGCTGCCGGTCGAAGCCATTGCGGAGGAAGGCGCCGAGACCTACGTGTTTACCCAAAACGGCGATCATTTCGACCGTCAACCGGTGCATGTCGTCTACCGCAACCAACAGCAGGCGGTGGTCGCCAACGACGGCTCCTTGTTTCCCGGAGATCGCGTGGCCCTGAATTCCGCTCATCAGCTGCAGATGGCACTCAAGAATAAGGCGGGAGGCGGCGTCGATCCGCACGCCGGGCATAATCATTAGCGAAGCGTTACCGCTCTCCGCAAGCTTTGCGGAGAGGCTTTCCCTGAACCGATCCCGTTTCCTCTGCACGCTTCGCGACCTCTCATGTTGAACTCCATCATTCGCTTTGCCTTGCGGCAGCGTCTCCTGGTGATCGCCTGCTCGCTGTTCCTGGTCGGCTTGGGCAGTTGGCAGATCTCGCAGCTGCCGATCGACGTCTTCCCGAACTTGAATCGGCCCCGCGTCACCGTGATCACCGAGG
>CAYNVI010000288.1:0-6345 GCA_964400585.1 uncultured Pirellulaceae bacterium
TCGATCGGATGGGACGGACAGATCTATGATTGCGACTTCAACCAGATGCTGGAGATGCCGCTCGCCGGAGCAGGCCGCACCACGGTCTGGGAGATCGACGCGCTGCAGTCGCTGGTCGCTCGACCGATCGCCACCGCCGACCATTGTTACGGTTGCACCGCCGGCGCCGGCAGCAGTTGCTCCGGCGCGGTGACTTGACGCCGTTCCCCCCCTTTTCCTTTCCGTCCCCCGCGGCCCCGCTTCGTGGCGACACCGAACCGCGGCGTCCGCCCTGCTCCGCCCCGCTCCTTTCCTCCGCTGAGTCTCGAATCCTCGATGAGTGCTCCTTTCGATACCGATCGCGTGGTCAGTGACCGTTACGCCGCCGCTGCCGAACAACAGGAAGCCGCCCTCTGCTGCCCGGTCGACTATGACCCCCGCTATCTGGAGATCATTCCCGCCGAAGTGATCGAACGCGACTACGGTTGCGGCGATCCGTCCAAACAGGTCCGCCCCGGAGAAACCGTGCTCGATCTCGGCAGCGGCGGAGGCAAGATCTGCTTCATCGCCGCCCAAGTCGTGGGGCCCACCGGCCAGGTGATCGGAGTCGACATGAACGACGCGATGCTGGAACTGGCCAAACGAAGCCAACAAACCGTCGCCGCCCGGCTCGGCTACGACAATGTCTCCTTCCGCCGCGGGAAGATCCAGGATCTGGCCCTCGATCGCGACGCGGTCGATGCCTTCCTGCGCAACCATCCGGTCCAAGACGAACGCTCGCTGCGCGAACTGGAAGCGTTCCAGACCCAGGCCCGCCAAACATCCCCCCTGGTCGCCGACCATTCGATCGATGTGGTCGTCAGCAATTGCGTCTTGAATTTGGTCGACCCGGCCGAGAAGGCGAAACTCTTTGCCGAAATCTATCGGGTCCTCAAGCCGGCAGGGCGGGCGGTAATCAGCGACATCGTGGCCGACGAACCGGTCCCCGCACACCTCCAAGCCACCCCGGAATTGTGGAGCGGCTGCATCTCGGGAGCGTTCCTGGAACGCGAGTTCCTCCGCCATTTCGAAGCCGCCGGGTTCTGCGGGATCGAACTCGAAACGCTGCAGAAAGATCCCTGGCGGACCGTCGAAGGGATCGAGTTCCGCGCGGCGACCGTGGTCGCCTACAAGCCCGCTGCGGGTCCCTGCCTCGAACACCACGAGGCGGTCATCTACCGCGGCCCCTTCCGCAAAGTCTTCGACGACGAGGGACACGGTTACGAACGAGGCGAGCGGATCGCGGTCTGCCGAAAAACCTTCGAACGGCTCTCCAGCGAACCGTACGCGGACCACTTCATTCCTGTCGAACCTCACCACACGATCGCTGCGGAAGCTGCCCAGCCCTTTCCCTGCCAGGGCACGAAACGACGCTCGCCGCGGATCACCAAGGGCGAAAACTACCGCCGGACCGACCAGGCGGCCGGCGATTGCTGCGGACCGACGGGCTGCGCGTGATCCGGGACGCGCGCTAGGCAGCCGCCGTCAGCAGCTCTTGGTAGACGCCGTCGATCTCCGCGGCGTCGATGCGTCGCAGGTCTTCGGCATAACCGACCATCAGACCGAGATCAGCCAGCCGATTGATCCGGCGCGGGTTCCCCCCGCTCCGCAAATGGATCGCTTCGATCGCCGCCGGCGTCATCACCTCCTCGAGCACACCCCCCACCACCTGCAGGCGATGCTGCAGGTAGGCCGTGGTCGCTTCCCGCGGCAAACGCGGCAGCACGCACTTGACGCTCATCCGTTCATCCAACGCGCGGTTGCGTTCGATCACACTGAACAACGTGGCATGCCCGACCAGAACCAGCGTCCAAGCCGCTTCCGCGGAAGCCTGTTCCCGTTGCACGTTCAACAGCAAACGCAGCGTTTCCAACTGATCGGCCGCCGTCAACAGATGGGCTTCGTCGACCAGTAACACCGCGTGGCGGCCCGCTTCAACATTGCTTGCCAGGAATTGATCCAGCCGCCGCAGCGAGGCCCGCGGCGGTTCGTCGTTCCCTCCCGTCTCCCCGCTCAGTTCGTCGGTCACGTAGCCCAGCAATTGGTCGCCACGCAACTGCGGAAAGCCGATCCGCGCGACAGGCGCGAACGTCTCGGGCAATTCGCTTGCCAAGGCGTCCAGCAACATCGACTTGCCCATCCCGCTATCGCCGCACAACGCCACCGCCGCCCGCCGACTCTCGACGGCGTAGCGGAGCTTCCAGAGCGCCGTCTGATGGACCTCGGAAGGATAATAAAACCGCGGGTCACACCAATTCTCAAAGGGGCGGCCGTCCAGGTTCCAGTGGCTCTCGTACATCTCAGCCCATCCTCAAAAATGAAGTTCTTCCAGCCGCTCAGCCGGCAAAGTTTTCGGCAACCCCGATGTGCTCGATCCCCAACTGCCGGAGGGCAGCGATGCATTCTTCAAAGGCCGCTTCGTCGAGCTGCCGCAAGTCACGAACGACTAACGACGAATCGATCTGCGACGCCGGTAAAGAGGTAGTCATGGCAGCTTCCACGTCGATCGCCACCGCGTCGACGATCACCAGATCGAACGCTTGACGGAGCGTCTGCAACGCCTGCAGGATCTCACTTCGCGTCGCTTCGATGCCGCTCGAGACGGCCGTCTGGGGCACCACGGTCAGACCATCATACACCGAGTGAATGGCGGTCTCCTGCAGCGGCATCCCCTGCCGCACCGCTTGTTGCCAACCGACCTCGACGTCCACCTGCAGTTGCTCGGCGAGATCGCCGCCGCGGTTGCCCAGATCCAAAAGCGCCACACGGAGCCCGGCCCGAGCCATTGCGAAAGCCAGTCCGATGGCCAGGGTGGTCCGTCCCCGATGCCCCACGGCACTGGTCACCAACAAGGTTTGCATTCCCGCCCGGCAGACATCGACCAAGGGAGCGACCGCTTCTTCGACGAGCCCCTCCTCCTCCATCAAGGACGAGACCACCGGCGGCCGTTCAAACCGATCGACTTCCCAAGCCGCCGCAAATGAGACGACCGCTGCTTCGACCGGCTTGTCTAGCGGCCCGTCTAGCGGCCCGTCTAGCGGCCCGTCTAGCGGCTCGTTTAGCGGCCCGTCGCCGCGACCGACCGGCTCCGACGCAGCCGGCATCCGCGCCGACGGCTCGATCCCGGCCGGCGGATCGATGTTGACAGCCGAGTCCGACGCCAGCGAGTCCGCTGCTACTGAGTCCGCTGCTACCGCGTCCGCTGCTACCGAGTCTGACGTCACCCCGTCCGACGTCACCGCGTCGGATACTACGGCAGCGGGCGCCGCCGCCTCAGGTTCCGCGGGCCGGGCCCACGCTAACGGTTCCGCCGTGACGTCGATGGCAGCGAAATAATCGGCCGCGATTTCAGGCAGTTCCGGCGGCGACGCCGCTTCCGAAACCGGCTCCGCCGTTTCCGCTGAATCGGCAGCCGCTTCGGCCCGCCGGGCCACGTCGCCCGGAGCTCCCCCGCGAAGCCGTCCCCGCGACGAAGCGCGCGTCGCCGGATGGGGCGGATCGGAACGCCACTGCTGCTCCTGCTGAGAATCGACCCAAATCGACGTCATCCCCAGCGCCGCATTCGCCGGCTGCTCGTCCGCCGCCGGGGGCGCGGAGGACTCCCCCGCCGCCTGTTGCTTCCGATAGGCTTTTGCAAACGCTTGATCGATTGTGCTCATCTTCGCTTCGCTTGAATGGAGTGGGGCAAGCTGAGGCTGCTACCGAGGCCGGGATTCCTCCCGACGTTATCGCCGCGGGGTGTCATACGGACTGACCGCTTGCTGCGGCACCGACGGGTCATCAGGCGCGAAGCCCCCGGCCTGCGGATACGGCATGGTCGCCGCGCCGTCGCGATTCCCCCCGGGCCTCGCCGCGGGGGCGGTGCCAGACGGGTTGCCGTCGTTGTGGCCGTACGCGTGGTCGTACGGGTTTGCCGCTGGATTGCCGTAGGGGTTGTCGTACGGGCCGCCCGCCGGGGGCGCCGAGAGGCTCCCGTACGGGTTGCCCGCTGGAGCGCCGGCCGGAGCGGACGCCGAGCCAGGCATTGTCATCCCCGCAGGCCCCCGCGGGGACGGCGGATAAGCCTGCCTGCCCGTCGGCGCCGGACCCGCCAGCTCACGGTTGGCCGGGGCCAGATCGGACGGCGATTGCAAACCATGGTCGGTCTCCGGCGACCAACCCGGAGTCGCGGCCGGGGCCTCCGGCGAGGACCCGCTGGGCTCGGTGATCGGCTCGCTCGTCGGCAAGTAACGCTCCCAACGAACTCCCTGCTGCGAATCCGTCCCCTGGTAGTTCGTCCCCTGCGAATCCGTCCCCTGGTAGTTGCTTCCCTGCGAAGCTTGCGGGGCGGGCGGTTCGGCGGGTCGTTGCTCCCCCGACGGCTCCGTCTGGCGGGGCACGTAGGGGTTGGCGTCGTATGGATTGATAGGCATCGACCAGCCGGAGGCTGCCTCCGACGGGGCTTCCGCGGGCTTGAAAGCACGTGCCGCTCGCTCGCCCGGCGCCCCTTCGGGAGAGCTCGGACCAATGCTTTCGGAGGGTTCATTGATCATGCGACGATCCTCCGCAGCCGCATCGTGCTCGGACACAACCCCTGCCTCGGCGACTCGGGGGGGTCCCCAACCGGTCGACGCGCCGGCGTCCACCGCGTTTGCGTCTCCGCCGGCATTCGCGCGTTGCCCGAAATTCGCTCCGATCAGTGGCTCACCGGCAGCATCCGGTTCGCGTTTCTCGCGCATCGCTTCTCCGGACGGAGAAGTCAACGCGACTGCTTCGCCTTGACGCTGATCGCTGGCCGGCGCCGCGTGGACGTGCGCGGTCCCCGGCCCGGCAACCGGGGCACGCGGCGTGGCGGTCTCCGCGGTCGCTTCGTCGGTCGGCTCATCGGTCGCCTCGTCGTTTCCCTCGCTCCGGGCGATGAATTCGGCGTAACTCATCGCCGGCTCCGGCACGTCGTCCGGTTTGGCTGGTGCGACCGGCGGCTTGCTGCCGCTCGCTTCCTTTTGCTCCGCCGATCCGCCATCTCCCAGCAAATCCTCGGCCTTACCGGCCAGCCGGATCTCGTCGGCCGGATCGGTGCCCCGCCCCGCCAGGATGGCGGCGGCCGCCACCGTGACCAACAACAGCAGCAGGACCAGCCTCGAACCGATCGTTTCCATCCAGTTCCGGCCGGCGGGCACCGCCGCGGCGGTCGTCGATCGCCCCGACCGCTCGAAACCCGCAACCCCCGCAACCGGCGAACCAGCCCCCTCGGCGATCGGCCTGGCAGGTGCCGCCGCCCCGGGAACCAGCCCTTCTGGGGGACACCACTCCGCAGTGGGAGCTGTCTCGACCGGCGGCAACGGAGGGGGAGGGAACGTGTTTTCTGGCGAATCGAGCGGCGTAGTGGGCGGGGGCGGGAAATTCTCCGCAGAGGGAACCTCGCCTTCCTCGAAAGAGCCGCTCGCAAGGGTCCCGTCGGTCGCTTGCGCTCCTTCCCAGGCAGGAACCCCCTTCACGTGGGGCAGTGTAAACAGGACGGGGGGACCGTCCGGTTCGGCCGCGACGCGTCCTCGCGTCGACGAAGCAAACGGGCGTTTTCCCCCGGCGGTTCGGTTCGATGCGGTCGTCATCTGTCATCCTTGACGTGGTAGTGCATCCCAGCGGTCTCTGCCGGACACCCGGCGATGCCCCAGAAAAGAGCAGACGGCCCCACTGCCCTAAGGGCGCGGGGTCGGTCCTCTCGATTGATCGACGCGCGACTGGAGCGGTCTTAACTTATTTGCGGAATAGCGAAACCTTTTCGATCCGGCAAGATGGATCGCCCTCCCCTCAACCAAGGTATCTGAGGGGGCGATCTTGTGGGCTGCGGCAAGATCGCGACAATAAAGGGAAAGAAAGGTCCTCAAGCGACCCCCTTTCCCTCCGATGCAAGAGAGCATCCTCCCTAGATCCCCCGGTCACCCCATGCTGAAAACCAGCTCAACGAACACTTTGCTCCCTGAACTCATTCGCGAACGCATCCTGGTCCTCGATGGAGCCATGGGGACGATGATCCAGCGGCTGAAATTGGATGAAGCAGCCGTTCGTGGCGAGCGGTTTGCCGACCACCACAAAGACCTCGCCAACTTCTCCGACCTCCTCTGCCTCACGCACCCCGATAAAATCGCGGCGATTCACAGCGAATATTACGCCGCCGGCAGCGACATCGTCGAGACCAACTCCTTCGGTGCCTCCCCAGTCGGCATGATCGAGTTCGATCTGCCCCTGGAACTGGTCGACGAGATCAATGCCGCCGCCGTCGCCTGCGCTCGCAAAGCGGCCGACGAATGGACCGAACGGACGCCCGACAAGCCGCGCTTCGTCGCC
>CAYNVI010000289.1:0-6342 GCA_964400585.1 uncultured Pirellulaceae bacterium
CGCAAACCGGGGAAAGCCAGGAATCGCAGTGACGCGCGGTGTCCCGAGGGCCGCGACCCCAACGCCTTCGAGGTGGTGAAGCCCAGGGGGCCGCCGGCAACCCGTTTGCCGGAAAAGATGCTGTCCCAAACGTCAGCTCGACCAGCTGACCAAGAATACGCCGACCAGCAGGATGGCGATGCAGACCGCCTTGGGACGAAAATTCACTTCGCCGAAAAGCCGGACCCCCAGCAAGAAAGAGATCACGACGGCGGTTCGGCGGACGGGCGAAATCACGGCGATCAAGGCGTTTGGCTGCGCGATGGCGGCGAAGTAGAGGTAATCGGCCACGAGCAGGCAGAGCGTCACGGCGGGGATCGCCCACCGCCAGGAAAATGGAATCCGCTGTCGTTGGAACCGCCACCAGAAGAGATACAGCGGGAACAAGACGACGACCAGGTAGACCGAGAACCAAGCCTGCACCGTGGCGGGATCGAGTCCCGCCCGCTGCAGCAAGAATTTGTCATACAGTGCGCTGCAGGCCCCCAGCAGCGTCGCCCCGACCATCAACGCAACCCAGCGGTCGCGATGGAAATGAATCCCCTCGCGTCGTCCCACGACGGAAAAGGCATAGAAGGCCGAGAGGATGATGACGATCCCCAGCCACTGCCGCGGCGTGGGACGCTCTTGCATGAACAGGGTCGCCATCGCGATCGTCCACATCGGGCTGGTCGCTCGGATCGGCGCCGCAACCGAAATCGGCAGGTGCTTCAAGGAAAAGTAAGCACACGTCCAGGAGGCCGCGACGAGCGCCGACTTGGCGAGCAACAACAGGTGTTGCCACGGCGAGGCAGCGGCGACGTTAGCGAGCCAGGGGGGGACGCGTTGCGGCGCCCCCGCGGCCGCCAGGATCAGCGGTAACCAGAGGACCCCGCCCACCAGGACGCAATAGAACAAGACCGCGGGCACCGCGTTATCACGCACCGCAGTCTTCTTGGCGGCGTCGTAGACACCCAAGAAGATTGCGGACAGAACGGAGAGCAGGATCCAGAGCATGCCGCGAAGAATGACCTGGGACCTGGGAAACGGCAAGGGGCCGGAACCGATGGGGGCCTTGTCGCGCCAGGCCGGCAGACGCGGCAACCGGGAAGCCGACGCGCCTGAGAGCCTCCTGCTCGGTCACCCCGCCTCGTTCACGACCAGGTGTAACACCGCGAAGCGTTCTTGCTCGTCGGTCCACGACTTGTGCAGGGCGAACCCTTCCTCCGCGGCCATCGCGGCAAAGCCGGCGACCGTGTATTTGTGAGAGTACTCCGTGTGGATGCGCTCGCCGGCGCGGCAGGTGAAGAGCTGGTCGCCCACACGGATCGTTTGGTCGGTCTGACTGACCAGGCTGATTTCAATCCGCCCAAGACGCGGGTTGTAGATCGCTTCGTGGCGAAAGTCATCGACGTTCAAGTCGGCGTCCAATTCACGCTGCATCCGTTTCAGCAGGTTCAAACTGAAAGCGGCGGTCACGCCTTCGGAATCATCGTAGGCAGCTTCCAACGTGGCGGTCGCCTTCTGCAGATCGACGCCGATCAACAGGCCTCCGCCCGGTCCACAACGTGTTGCGATCTGGCCGAGCAAGCGGCGGGCCTCGGCCGGTTCAAAATTACCGATTGTCGAGCCTGGAAAGTAGACCGCCGCGTGCGAAGCCGGCCGCCGTGGTGCCGGCAGTTCGAACCATTCGGTGAAGTCGGCGCAAACGGGTAAGACTTCCAATGCCGGGTACTGCGCATTGAGACGCTCGGCCGACTGTTGCAGGTGAGAACGAGAAATCTCGACAGGAACGTAGGCGGCGGGCTCGACCAACTGGTCCAACAGCAGTTCCGTCTTCGTCCCGCTCCCGCTGCCATACTCCACCAACAGCACGCGGCGTCCCAGTTGGGCCGCGATCTCTCTGCTCGCGTGTGCCATGATCTCGAGCTCGGCCCGGGTCACGTAGTATTCGTCGAGTTCACAAATGCGATCGAAGAGCCGGGAGCCGGCCGAATCGTACAGGTATTTGCAAGGAAGGGATTTTGGCGACGCCGACAAGCCCGTCTGAACCTCCTGCAGAAAGCAGGCGGTCGAAGGTTCGCGGTCGTGAAGAACGGTTTTCGTGCGGGTTTCGGGCATGGAACGGGGTCTCGGGTCGGCGAAGAAGCGGAGCGAAGAGGCGGCCGTCCGGGGCTGCAGGACGATAGGGGATCGGTCAAATCACGCGAGGCGTCCGGCACAGCGTCCCTTCAGCTTAACGAAGCCGGCGCGTGCACGAGGCGGAGGCGCGTGATCGGCCACCTCCCGCGCAAAGATAACGCCAACGGCCTGTTCCGAGCGGTCCGGAAGCCGACTGCCAACGCCGCAAGCGATCCAGAGCGGGCTGGTCCAAGGCGGTGTTAGCAGAAAAAAAGCCAGAAATTGCGGTGGCAAGGCGGTTCTGTCATTCCCTTCGCCATCTTGGATATGCGAGCATCCCCCAGGCGGACGGCTGGTCGCAAGCGATGGCGGGTGCCGGGCAGCCGATTTCCGAACGAGGCGCTCACCATCGACCTTCGACGCGGTGCTTACCCGGCCGCGCGTACCCGGCCGCGGACGTTTCGACAGAGGATTTCTCAATATTTGAGGAAGGATTCTAGGATGATGTTGTGTGTGTCGCGCGGACGGCTCGGCTGGACGGCCGGCCTCTTGTTGCTCGGTCTCGCCACCCTCGGGTGCAAAACCAGGTTGAATCTCCCCAGCCCGCTGGGGGCCGCTGCCTCGCCGACCGAGGCGTCGCTCGGCGAGGGCAAATGGCAGGAACATATGTTGGGGATGCCCTATGTCGTCGGCTACGCGGCGGGGATGCAGCAAGCCGCCGCCGAGGACAAACCCGCGATGGTCTTGCTCACCACCACCTGGTGTAAGTGGTGCAAGAAACTGGCCAAAGAGACGCTCGCCGATCCCCAGATCGAACCGATCTTGCGGGAGCACTTCGTGTTGGTCCTGGTCGACGGCGACACGGAGCCAGCGGTGAAGGAGCAATGGAACAGCAGCGGCTATCCCCACGTCCTCTTCCTCTCGCCCGAGGAAGAGCTGTTGGCCGAACGCAAGGGCTTTGCCACGGTTTCTGAATTCCAGGCGCTGTTGGCCGGAATGCGGCCGTCGGGGGCCTCCTCCTAAACGACCACCGCTGCCTGCCAAACCACGCCGGGGGAACAACGGCCCGGGATCGTAGCCGGGCCGAGCCCGGGAATTGGCAAGCTGGCGAATCGGCAAACTTTCGCAAATCGGGCCACTTGCCCCATCCGCCAGGGGTAGAATCACCGCCTGCGGCGTTTTCGTTTTTGGCCTCCCCGAGGGAGGGTTCCGAAACGACGTCCTCGGCCCCTGGCCCCTTTTCGGGAAGGGCTGGTCGAGGGGGTGGAGAAAAGCCGCCGTTATTTCTGAACCCTTGGTGGAGGAATCCGATCGATGTTGATGCAAGAAAGTTGCGGCCGTTGGCTAGCCGCGGTGCTGGTCGCCGGGGGGTTGCTGGTGGCGACGAGCGTTCCCAGTTTTGCCAAGGCGATTTACGGACTCGACGAAGGACCGGTCCGATTGCAATCGGCCGGCCCGCTGACGTTTGCCGGTGCCGATGTGGTGATTGTCGGCGATCCCCAAGCGGCCAAGATCTACGCGATCCAGGTGGGAGACGAGGGCAGTCAAAGCACCCAGACCCCGGAGATTGCCGACCTGCGGCAGGCGTTGGCGGGGTTATTGAGCACTAAACCGGACGCGATCGAGGTGGCGGATTTGGCGGTGAATCCCCAGACGGGCAACGCCTTCCTGACAGTCGCGGCGGGGACGGACATCGCCCTGGTCCGGGTCGATCGCGATGGCAGCCTCGATCGCTTGGCGCTGGAGAAAGTCCCGCATGCCTCGATGAGCCTGCCCAATCCTCCCGCCGATAAGGTCACGGGCGAAGGACGACGACGGCGCAATCGCCGCCGCGAATCGATCACCGATGTCGCCTTCTTCGATGGCAAGGTGATCGTTTCGGGACTGTCGGCCGGGCCGTCGCCCTCGAGCGTGCTGGAAGTGCCTTTCCCCTTTGCCGAAAACTCGCTGGCCACCAGCGTCGAAATCTTCCACGCCGCCCACGGCCGTGTCGAAGATGCGGCGATCCGTACCTTTGTGCCGATGAACGTCGGGGGCGAACCGAGTCTGCTGGCCGGATTTACCTGCACACCGTTGGTGATGTTTCCAGTCGATCAACTCCGTGGCGAAACCAAAGTCCGTGGCAAGACCGTGGCCGAATTGGGCAACCGCAACCGCCCGCTCGACATGTTCGTCTACCAGCAGGATGGCAAGGACTACCTGCTGTTGAGCAATTCGGTGCGGGGCGTGATGAAGATCGCGACCGATGACGTGGAAGAACGTCCCGGTTTGAACGAGCGTGTGCCTGGCGGCGGGACGGCAGGCTTGCCGTTCGAGCAAGTCGAAACGCTCGCCGGGGTGGTCCAAATGGACAAGTTCGATGCCGAGCACGTGATGGTCGTCCGGAAGCAGGAAGACGGCGGTCTGTCGCTGTCGGTGGTCGACCTGCCGTAAGTCCACGCGATGCCGTTTGCTTAATCGTTTTTGCGTGAACGTCGACGTCGACGTTCACGCTCGTAACGGACGCCACATCCGATCGGGACCGTTTCAGTCACCGCCGGCGGTTTGCCCTGCAGGACCGCGTCGATCGCGGTTTCGACGTACCGCTCCGTCACCTGCTTGCCGTTGGGGCTGTCATCCAGCGAGCCCATGTAGGCGACCTGCCAATCCTCGTCCAGGACGTAGAACTCGGGGGTATAGATCGCTCCGAATTGCCGCGCGATCTGCTGGGTTTCATCGAACAAGTAAGGGAAGCGAAAGCCCGCCTGTTCGGCTTTGGACCGCATCGCCGGCAGGCGATCTTCTTCAATCTTGTTGACGTTGATCGCGACCAGGCGGACCCCTTGGTCGGCATACTTTTCGTGCAGGGCGACCAGCCGCGATTCGACATCCTGCGCGTAGGGGCAACTGTTGCAAGTAAACACGACGACCGTCGCCTGCTTTCCCTGCACGTCGGCGGACGCATAACGCTTCCCGTCGGTGGCAGGGAGTGGTTCCCAGCGAGGCGCGGAATCGCCGATGTCAAGCTTGGGGTTATACTTGCCCGCCGTTGCCGTCACGCCGCAGGTCGCCAGCGACAGGAGGGCAGCAAGGGCGGTCAGGAAGAACGTGCGAGCGGCAGGCATCGGGCAATCCGTCAGGGGAGGAAGCGGGGTTCAAGAGACCCCCTCGTTTTAAACGATAACGGCCTCGCCGTCCTCCCGCCGCTGTCCGGGGGATCGGAGGGCAGGCGGGTTGGCGGGTTGGCGGAACGCCCGGGGGGCTGCCCGCCGCTCACAGGCCGAGCCCCCATCCGTTACATTAAAGAAGTTGGCACCCGCGTTTCGCTTGTCCGCCGCGGTCCCGGTGTAGCGGCCGCTCCTGCCGGCGGCGGAGGTGGGCCGAGGAGGCCGTTTCGCGCCAGACGCCACTTCAGCGCACCACACGTCAACGCACAACGGCTCCGACGCACAACGACGTCGATGCGGGACCGCTGTTGGTGGTGGCGTTCCGAATAGCTTTTCTTCCTCCCTTCGCGTGGAGACCGGTTCATGGGCTCGGCAGACCTCTCCCCCAGCGACGCTTCCCCCGCGTTGTCTCCCCGCATTTCGCCGCCGAAAGATTCGCCGCCGAAAGATTCACCCGCGGCGGATTCCTCCGCCGCCTCGCTGATCGGTCGCGAGATCGTCTCGGAGGCATCGCGTGATCCCGTCGGTTACCTGCGGCAAACGAACACGCACCAACATGGCGAGTAAAGTCCGGCCTCTGCTGAGCCGTTTGATCGGCTTGGAAACCGAATATGCCACCCGCGTGCAGCCGCCGGCCGGTGGCCAGGCTGACGGCCCCTCGCGGCAGTCGGTCTACGCAGCGTTCTGTTCGGCGATCGCCCGGCGGCAACCGACCGCACGGGGACGGTTTGACCCCAGCCAGCTGTTCCTGGCCAGCGGCGGTGCGATCACCTGTGAGGCCGATCTGAGCGGTGGTGGGGAGGCCGCTCGCTTGCCCGGCGGATTGATTGAAGGGGCCACCCCCGAAGTTCGCAGTCCCAGCGAATTGCTCGCCTACCAGCGGGCTCAGGATCGGATGTTTGCCGCGGCCGCCGAGGATTGCGGCCTCCCGGCGGAGGTCAGCCTGCTGAAAAATGGCGCCGATGCGTCGCATCATCAATATGGGTGTCAAGAGAACTACGAAGCCGAGGTCGCGCGTGACGGCTGGCTGATCGGGTATCGGTTGGCGCTGTTGGCG
>CAYNVI010000290.1:0-6342 GCA_964400585.1 uncultured Pirellulaceae bacterium
CTCGCCGGTCAGCAGGTCGAAGGCGTAGAGGCGTTCCGATTCGATCGGGGTGATGAACACGCGACCGTCGACGATCAGGGGGGTGCCATCGAGCCATCGCTGCATCAGCTTGTCGGGATCGAAGCCCCCGCGGCGGCTTTGCAGGCTGTTGTCGATGGCGTCGTTGCGGCGATACGTGGCCGCCCACAGCAAGCTGCGGGAAACCAGGTCGACCGCCACGACGGCCCCGTTGCCGGTCGGGCAAACCAAGATCCCATCTTGAAAAGACGGCATCGCTCCGGCGACCCGGCGCACGGGATCCATCTCGATGCTGCCTGCTTCGATCGCCAACAGTTGCTGCCGCCACAACTCGCTGCCGTTGGTCGGGTCGAGGCAGAGCAGGCAGATATCGCCAGCCAATTCGGCGATCACGTAAAGGCGGCCATCGAGCGGCAGCGGGGGGCCCAGGAAGAACGCTTCGGTCAGCGGGGTCGGATCGAGTTCTTCGGCGCCGACCTTCCACAGCAATTTGCCTTCGGTCGACAGCTCCAACGCCTTCAGCGTGTTGGAGCTCGTATCGGCCGGCCGGGTGCCGCGAAAACGCAGCCCGCCGAATTGATTGAAATTGGCCATCTCCAGCCGTTCCAACCCATCGATCAAGAACACCCGTTCGCCGTCGCTGCTGATCCGGCCGTAGGGAACGTCGTTCCAAATCCGTTGCTTGAGCAGTGAATCGCGGTCTTTCGCGTTGGGCAGCTGGGCGACGTTTTCGCGATCTTCGGAAAACTCCAAAGTGGCGCCGACGACATCATTCCAAATCTGTTTGCCCGTGGCGAAGTCGATCGCCACCAGGTAGTCGGTGGTGCGGGTGACCAATTGGTCGCCGACCAACAGGGGCGTCCACGTCGGTGGCGGGAGCTCACCGACCGCGGTCATCGCCGCGACCATTTCGGAGATCTCTTGCGACTGCGGGAAGTTGGGCGCCGTCGGTTGTTTCCACCGCACCCGCGAGAGCGGCATTTCACCGCCTCCTACGCGATTGCGATCGGGGCCGCCCCCGAACAGGTGGTGCTCGGACGGCGGCCGCCCCCGCCTTGCTTCCAGGGGCGTGAATTGCGCATCGAGCCAGCCGCGTTCGCCGCCGACCGGCGGGGCCGCGATCGTTTGGTCCCCCAGCCGGTACTGGTCGCTGCGGGCGGGCAGCCGTCCCTCCGCGGCCGCCGGACGCAACGCATCGATCACTTCGTCGTCGCCGCGGCCGGCCAAACGCCGCGCGGCCGCCAAGGCCACATCGAGTTGACCGCCGAAGCGCTGGGCCGCTTGCGGTTGCCGCGCCAGCCGGGCAAACAGCCGCGCCGCGGCCAGCGGTTGGCCTCCCGATAATTCCCGATACGCCCACAGGTAAGTCGCCCGATAGCCGGCCTCCGTATGGAAGTACTTGCGGGCGACCTCCTGGATCGCCCGCCAATCCTGCCGCTCGGTCGCCTCAGCGAGCGCTTTGGCGGCCAGCGGCCCGTACTTCAGCTGATAGACCTCCAGGCCCGCCGGCGGCAGCTGTCCCAGCAGGGCTTGGGCGCGTTGCCTCAGGCTCTCCCGCGCGACCCGCAGCGCTTGGGGGTTTTCGTCGATGTCGAGGAAGTAGTCCTGCCCCGCCTCTTCGGCGAAACCCTCTTCGTTCGCTTCCCCGCTCAGCAGCGCTCCCAATTCCAGCACGGCCTCGCTGTAGCGTTCGGCGGCGATCGCTGCTTCCGCGTCGTCGAGTTGTTGACGGACCGACCGCGGAGGTTCGATCAGACGACCCGAGAAAGCCCCCTGCAAGCCGCGCAGAATCTGAGCACGAGCCACCGCGGGAGCGAGGGCACCGCAGAGGACAACGGCGCAGACGATCCGCAACCAGAGGCCGAGGCGAGCGGTCAAGAGCATGAACGGAGGGCTCCGGCGGGAACAGCGGCAAAAAAGCGGGGCAACAACGGGACGGCAAATTCGGGCAGCCACGGCGGGGGGGATGGCCGCTCGTCCCGCAGCGCAGGTCGGTTACGTCTCCACGCCCAACGCCCCATTGTACGACGGCGTGACCTTCGCTGTCAGCGCTGCACGCGGCCGCACCTGTACCACTCCCGGCCGGGACGAACAGGGAGGCGGATCGATCTTGGGAATGCCTCACGCGGGGGAAGACGGCGAAGGCGGCAGGCCGCCGCTCAATCGGGCGTATCGAGGAAGGGATCCTGGCCGATTTCCCGCTGCATCTTTTTCCGTTCCCGTTCGTGATGGAGCAGCACCATCCGGTCGCGGAAATGTTTGCGTTCGACGCGCCGCTGGGCTTTGCGAAACAGTTTCGCAAAGCGGGGGAGCGATCCGCTGGCGGCTTCCCCGCTGCCGGCCAATTTCTTGGCCCGGTCCGGACCGAGTCCTCCTTTGAGGATGTCGTCATCGAGCGACAGGTACTGGCGATAGGAGCCTTGGTCTCCCTGACGACCGCAGCGGCCGATCAATTGCCGGTCGACGCGGGCGGCGTCATGCAATTCGGTGCAGACCACATGCATCCCGCCGAGCGGCTCGACCCCCTCGGCCAGTTTCACGTCGGTCCCGCGACCCGCCATGTTGGTCGCCACGGTGATCCGGCCCGGGCCTCCCGCCGCGGCGACAATCTCCGCTTCTTCGGCCACGTTGTTGGCATTGAGGACCTCGTGTTCGAGCCCTCGTTCGTCGAGCATCCGCGAGAGGATTTCGGATTTGTCGATCGAGCGGGTTCCGATCAGGACGGGGCGTCCCAGCCGGTTCATCTCGATCACCTCCTCGACGATCGCCTCGAATTTTTTCAGCATCGTGCCGAACACCCGGTCGTCCAGCTGGCGGCGCCGGGGGGGCCGGTTGGTGGGGACGCGGATCACCGGCGTGCGATAGATCTTCCGCAGCTCGCGGGCGGAGGTGGCGGCGGTCCCGGTCATCCCGGAGAGATGCGGGTAACGGAGGAACAGGTCCTGAATCGTGATCCGGGCGGCTTGTCCGGTCGGCACGCTGATCTCGAGCCCCTCCTTGGCTTCGATCGCTTGATGGATCCCGTCCCGCCACTTGCGGCCCTCGGCCAGCCTTCCGGTAAATTCGTCGACGATCACGATTTCGGGTTTGCCCTGCTGGTTGGGACGGACCACGTATTGGCGGTCGAGCAGGAATTCGCGTGCCACCTTGATCGCCCGCTCGGCGAACTCGTACAGGTCGACCAGACCGATCGTCCGCACCAGGTCCGGTTTGGGCAGCGAACGAACCTTCTGGCGTCCCCGCGAGGTCAGCTCGTAGCGTTTCGTCTCGTCATCGATTTCGTAGTGTTCGTCGAGTTCAAAGTTTTCGCCATGCTCGGCGGCCCACCGATACGATTCGACGATCTGATCGCGGACCGTGTCCTCGAGCGAGCCGATGATCAGCGGCGTGCGGGCTTCGTCGATCAAGATGCTGTCCGCTTCATCGACCAGGCAGTAATGCATCCCTCGCATCACCGGTTCGTCCCCGCTCTCGGCAAAGCCTCGCCCGCCATCGCCGAGCATCTCGGTTTGCAATCGGTTTTGGGCCCGCAGGAGCAGCCGGTCACGGAGGAAATCGAAGCCGAATTCCTTCGCGGTTCCGTAAGTGATCGAAGCCCCGTACGACTTGCGGCGGGAGGGCTGGTCGTCGGAAGTCTGGATCACCCCGACCGTCGCGCCGAGCAATTCAAACAGAGGACGCATCCACTCCGCATCGCGTTTGGCCAAGTAATCGTTGACCGTCGCCAGATGGGCGCCTTTGCCGACCAGGCTGTGCAGATACAGCGGCAAGGTCGCCGTCAGCGTTTTCCCTTCGCCCGTCTGCATCTCGGCGACGCAGCCTTCGAACAGGCAGATGCCGCCGATGATCTGCACGTCGTAATGACGCATCTGGAGGGCGCGGCGCCCCGCTTCCCGGACCAACGCGTAGGCTTCGGGAAGGAGCATCGACAGTTTTTCACCCGCTTTGGCCCGGTAACGGAGCGCGAGACTCCGTTTCCGCAAAGTCGCGTCGTCGCACGCTTTCATCGCTGCTTCGAGCGCGTTGACCTGGGTCAGCTTCTTGCGCCAACGGAGCATCCGCGGCGAGACGCCGGTCGACAATCGCGAACCGAGTTCGAACGCCTCGGTGCGGGCCAAATCGTTACGGCTGAGCACGCGGGTCGCCGCGGCAGTTGCCCCCGTCGGCGGCGACGCGTCGTCTTCGCTCTCGGCCACTGCCTCGCTGCCGGTGGAAAGAGACGACGCGGAGCCGGACGCCGGGGAGGGCTCCGCGATGGTCGCTTCCGGCGCAGGATCCGCATTGTCCTCCAAGCGTTGGGAGCGAGGATCGGTTCCTGCGGAAGAGGCGTCGCCGGCGGTCATGCTGATTTCCCTACCTGAATTTTGCCAAACACCCTCAGTTTATCGCAAGCGGTTGCCGACGAACCCCGCCGCGGCCCGCTTTTCTGGCGGAATCTAGGGGGGCTGGGGGGAATTTGCCGGGACTTCCCGCCGATCTGCATTTGGCGGTCGATCGCGTCGATCCATTTCTTCTAGTTGTGAGAGTGTTCCCGGACTGTAAGGCAAACCCATGAACAGAATATTCGGTATTTTCTCCCTCGCGGCGATGATGGCCGGGGCCGTGGCCTCGGTCCCCGCGTGGGCCGACGAACCGCAATCGGTAGGTGATCTACCGATGCACGTCGGCGACGATGGGGGAGGTCAGTTTGTCGGCGATGAGGGAAGCGGACAATTTGTTGGCGATTTGGGCAACCAGTTTGTCGGTGACCTGCCCGATCTCGCCCCACGTTTGGCCCGCCTGCCGGAATCGGCCCCGGTTCCCGGGCTGAGCGAGCACTCGTGGGAGGAGGCGACGGCCGAGTCGCACAGCGAATCGGCGGTGCAGTGGCATGCCGGCAGCGGCTGCGACGCGGCGGGTTGCCACGAAGCCGGCTGCCGCGGCGGTTGTGGCCGCCAGGCATCCCGGATCGCGGGGACGCTTGATCGCTGTCAGACCCGCTGGGCCGAGCTGGACTTCCTGCTGTGGTTCCCGCGGGAACGCCGTTCGCCGGTCTTGGCTGGCAGCGCCCCGCAGGGCACGGTCCAACCTTTTACGACCGAATTCGGCGACGGCATCGACTCGGGCCTGGCCCCGGGGATTCGGCTGGACGCCGGTCATTACTTCGCCGACGGGCAGTTTGGCTTTGGCGGACGTTTCTGGACGCTGTTCGAGGCCGAAGAGGATTTCCAAACACCGACCGGCGGTCCCCCCGCCGGCTTGACGCCCCCGGGCGCTCGCAATTACGTCGTCCCGTTTCAGAACATTGCCCCCGCGCCCTTCGACACGGCCTTTGGTCTGCAGATCAGTCGCGATCCGACGACTCCTGGCCCGGGATCGCTCCAGGGCAATCTCGATATCGACACCGATCTCCGCGTGCTCGGCAGCGAGCTGTACGGCAAGCTGCTGATCGGCAAGGGAAGCCAGTTCCGGTTGGAGATGCTCGGCGGATACAGCTACTTCAACATTCGCGACCGGTTGGCACTGAACGCCCGCGTCGTCCCGAGAGCCGGTAATCCCGGGTTTGGAACCGAAACGAG
This sequence comes from uncultured Pirellulaceae bacterium, assembly GCA_964400585.1. Lineage (GTDB taxonomy): Bacteria > Planctomycetota > Planctomycetia > Pirellulales > Pirellulaceae > CAYNVI01. Next base: position 5,577 of record CAYNVI010000290.1, read on the forward strand.
CTTCTCCGATTACTTTGACGCGGAAAATAACTTCCACGGGGCGCAGATCGGGGTGCAGTCCAAGGTGCGGCAAGGGCGTTGGAGCTTTACCTCGACCAACAAAGTCCACTTCGGCAATGTTGCCCAGACGGTCGCGATCGACGGCAGCAGCCAGACCGGCCCGTTCAATGGGGCTCCCGTGCTGGTCGACGCCGACCGCGGGCTATTTGCCAAAGACACCACCTTCAGCCGTGACACCTTCACGTTTGCCCCCGAAGTCAACTTCAAGCTGGCCTATCAGATGCGTCAGCACGTGCACTTCACCGTCGGCTATTCGCTGGTCTACTGGGATTCGGTCGCTTTGGCCGGGGAACAGATCAGCCCGGTGGTCGACGCTCGGCGGATCGGGAATCTCGCCTTGGCCGACCAGGAACCCGAATACGTCTTCCAAGATTCGGCCTTCTTCGTCCAGGGCATCGACCTGGGCGTGACGGTCGAGTACTAAGGCTGCCGCGAGCGGCTGAGCAAGGGGGGAGCCTAACTGGACAGCGCCACTTTTACAACCAAAGGAAGGGGACGAGCCAGACGGTTCGTCCCCTTTTTTTGTGATCGATCGCTCGTTTCGGGACGGTTTCGCAAGCGGTTCGCCCGCCGCCTCACTCCTTTCCGGGCCGGCGTGAGCGGCGGCCACGCACCGCCACCTTGCCACCGACTCCTTGCCACCGCCATGGGACGCTCAGCTTTGGTTCAGCAGGGCCGCCAGCAGGATCACGATGATGATGCAGGC
>CAYNVI010000291.1:0-6340 GCA_964400585.1 uncultured Pirellulaceae bacterium
CTCGATCTGCTCGGCAGCCCCCAAGCCGAAATGCTGCCGCAGCGGGTTGCCGCCGAAACTGCCCCCGCTGTTGACCCAGCGGTAGAGGCTTGTTCCGGCCGCCTCGCCGCCGAGGTCCAGCTTGATCCGCGCGCCGATCGGCGTCTGCGGCGAATCGACGCCGACCAGCACGACCTCGAACCAATGGCGGTCAAAGCCGGGGTTTTCAAAGAGCGCATTGCCGAACGCATCCCCGGGATAGGCGCCCCCCAGCTCTTGGAAGACATCCAGATCCCCATCGTGATCGAGGTCGGCAAAGGCCACGCCATGGCCCTTCTGCAGATGCCCGAAGCCGCCGCTGTAGGTGATGTTCTCAAACGCCTCGCCGCCACGATTGCGGTACATCCAATTGGGGACCAGGAACTCGAAGGGAGGGGCCCCGGTACCGAGGTAGAAATCGAGGAAACCATCGTTATCGAGGTCGCCAAAGTTGGAGCCCATCGGATCGGTGACGTGGGTCAGGCCCATCGCCTCGCCCCGCTCGTTGAACCCGCCCTGTCCGTCGCCGAGATAAAGCCGATCGGCCTCGGCGGTTACCGGCTGGCCGTAGGCTTCGGCGGCGACTTGTTGCATCTCCATCGGATAGCTGGCGACGAATAGGTCGAGCACGCCATCGTTGTTGACGTCCCAAAACCAGGCGGGAAAGCTTTTGGCAGGCCCTTCCACGCCCACGGCAGCGGCCACGTCGGTAAACCTTCCATCGCCCTCGTTCCGGTACAAGCGGTTGCCCGACCCATAGTTCGAAACATACAGATCTGGATCCCCATCGGCGTCGTAGTCGCCCCACGTCACCGCCTTGGCGTACCGACCGTTTTCAACCCCCGCGGCCTTCGCCACGTCGCGAAATCGGCGTCCTTGTTCGTTACGGAACAGCTGCGAGGGAAAGTCTTCGTTGCCCACGTAGAGGTCGAGATCGCCGTCGCGGTCATAATCCGCCCAGCCCGCCGTCTGCGTGGGATAGTCGATCTCGGCCAGTCCGACCTCGCGGGTGACGTCGCGAAAGCTCCCGTCGCCTTGATTACGCAGCAACGAATTGGCTTGCCGGCCCTGGTCCGCTTTCCAGGCCCCCCGCAGGATGAACACGTCGAGCCAGCCATCGTTGTCATAGTCGGCCTGGACCATGTTCAATCCGCCGTACAGCCCTTCCAGTCCGGCGGCCTTGGTCCCCTCGCGGAATTCCCCGCGACCATCGTTCCAAAAGATGCGCAGCTGTCCCGACACGTCCCAATCGGACACCAGCAGATCGATCGAACCGTCCCCGTTAAAGTCATCGGCGATCGCGCCTCCGCTGAGCGACATCGTGTCCAACCCCCGTTGATGGGCCACATTGGGGAAACGTGGAAAGTCCGCCCCGTCGGCAAAGCGTTCCGGGGGCAGCCGATAGGCGGCCGGCACGCCTTCCGGGTAAGTTCCCAAGGCCATCTGCGTGATATTCAGCAACCAGCCGGCCACCAAGTTTTGCGGCTGCAGCGCGAGCGCGGCAGTGAACCGCTCGGCGGCGGCCGATGCGCCGGCCGTCTGTTCATGGACGCCACTGCCCCGGATCGGCAACAGGCAACTTTCCCCGGTCCGGCAATGCACACAGTTCTCGGTTTCGGCCAGACGCAGGTAGGCGATCCCGTGCGCGACCAGCAGCTCCGCACGACGCGGTTTACGAAGATCCCTGCCCAGCTTTTCCATCAGGAGCTCCGCCTGCTCGAGATGCGTGATGGCCGCGTCAAGGTTCCCCTGGCGGAGTTCCCCCTGAAGGATCTCCTCGTGCAACGGCAAGAGCCGCTCTGGGCCCTCGACGTGTTCCAAAATCCGCAGCATCTGCCGCGCGCGATCCCGCTTGGCTTGGCCGAGGAAGGGGTCGGTGGCGACGTTCTGCTGATAGGAAGCCAGGACGCCTCGCATCCACTGGTCCGCATCGGTTTCCGCCGCGAGCCCGCGGCTGGCCGCCTCGTCACCAGGCGCAGGACCCTCGGCCTGCGGGCCGCCGGCCCGTCCGCACCCGCTCACCAGCAAGCCCGTTACCAGCAAGCCCGTCACCAACAAGCTCGTCACCCGCAGGCCCGCCCCGCGCGAGCGGTTGCCCACGGCGGATCGCCTGCCAAGGGCCCCCCCTTCGTCCGCCGCCGTCCGCTGGTCACCTGGTGCATCGCGTAACAAATCGATCCCCTTCCTCGAGAACGCCCCCTTCGCGACGAAGGTGGCAAGTATTGAATTGTAGGCGATCGCATCGGCCTCCTTCGAGTTGCCTGCGGGGCGTTGCCCGCGCTCTCTCCATTCCAGCTTGCGAGGCCGCTTGGGCCGCAGCTCTCGCCGCCACGTCGCCGGGGCCCAATCGACGAAGCGACCGAGGCATCGTAAGTTGGGGCGCTCGGCCGCGGCCGAGTACCGCCCCCGCCACGCCTTCCCTCTCTCCCCCCTCGCCGAAACCTTGATTGCCACGCTCCTCCCACTCGACTGGATCTCCAGCACCCCCTTCGTGTTGGTTTTGCTGATTTTGGCGGTCAGCATCAGTATCCTCGGCAAAGCGGCCAGTGTCCTGGTCGATCAGGCGACGATCTTGTCGTTGATCGCGGGCATCCCCCGGCTGATCATCGGAGCCACGATTGTCAGCCTGGGGACGACGCTTCCCGAAGCGTTTGTCAGCGTGCTGGCGGCGTTTGCCGGAGAGCCGGGGATCGCGCTCGGGAATGCCGTCGGTTCGATCATCTGCGACACCGGTTTGATCCTGGGGATCGGCTGCCTGCTGGCCCCGCTGCCGGTCGACCGCGAGGTGGTCTATCGCCAAGGCCTGATCCAGTTCCTGGCGCCGCTGTTGTTGATCGCGCTTTGCACCCCTTGGACGCAACTTTCCCGCGTCTGGACCACAGGCGGCGTGCTAACCCAGCAGAGCGGCTGGTTGCTGCTGGGTCTGTTGGTGGTCTACATGGTCTGGACGATCCGTTCGGCGAAGACCCCGCCGCTCGAGGTCGAAACGGAAGCCGCCGAGGGCGAAGAAGCCACGGCCAGCGGCGGGACGATCGTCCGTCATCTGGTGCTGCTGATGGTGGCGATCGCGGCGGTCATCCTCTCCTCGGAGGTCCTCGTCAGCGGGGCGACCGATATCGCCGAACGACTGAGCGTCCCCGAAGGCGTGATCGCTGCCACGCTGATCGCGTTCGGGACCTCGGTTTCGGAATTGGTGATCGTCGTCACCTCGATCCTCAAAGGGCATGGCGAATTGGCGATCGGCAATATCGTCGGCGCCGACATTTTGAACGTGCTGTTTGTGGCCGGAGCCTCGGCGGCGGTGACCCCCGCCGGGCTGATCGCCAGTCCCGATTTCTACCAAGCTCAATTCCCCACGATGGTGGCCGTCCTGGTCACCTTCCGGATCGCCCTGGCCTTTCGCCGGGACGATACCTTGCCGCGTTGGACCGGGCTGCTGCTGCTCGGTTTTTACGTGGTCTACCTGGGGTTTGCCTTCCAGCGATAGCGTCTTTTCGTCAGCTGCCGGATCAGCGGGCCGCCGGATCAGCGGGCCGCCGCGGCGGCCAGTTCGAGTTCCGCGAGCACTTGACCGGTCAACGATTCCGGGCAGGCCGCGACCTCCTCGGGCGTCCCCGCCGCCACCACGCGTCCCCCGCGATCGGCGGCTCCCGGCCCCAGGTCGATGAGGTAGTCGGCCGCTTGCATCAATTGCTGGTTGTGTTCCACGACCAGCAGCGAATGGCCGTCGGCGAGCAAGGCATCGAAGCAATCGATCAACTGCACGATGTCGGAGAAATGCAGCCCTGTCGTCGGCTCGTCGAGGATAAACAAGGTCCGTTTGCGACGCGCCCCGGCTAGAAAGCCGGCCAGTTTCAGACGCTGGGCTTCCCCCGAAGAGAGCGTCGTCGCCGATTGCCCCAGCCCCACGTAGTCGAGCCCTACATCGACCAGCCGTTTGAGTTTCGACTGCACCTTGGCATGCCCGCGAAAGAAACTGTTGGCTTGGCGGACGGTCATCTCCAAGACTTCGGCGATCGAGCGATCACGGTAGGTCACCTCGAGGATTTCGCTGCGATAACGCGTCCCTCTGCAGGCCGGACATTTCATGTAGACGTCGGCCAGGAATTGCATGTCGATCTGGAGGACGCCGTCCCCTTCGCACGTTTCACACCGCCCCAGGGCGGAATTGAAGCTGAAGTGCCCGGCGGTGTAGTTGTGCGTCTTGGCCTCGATCGTCTCCGCAAAGACTTGGCGGATCGCGTCGAACGCCTTGATATAGGTCACGGGACTGCTCCGCGGGCTGCGACTGATCGGCGATTGATCGATCAGCAGGCAATCCTCGATCTGCCCCGCCCCGATCAAGTCGCGATAGGGGAGGGCGTCGCGCTTCGGCTTGCGTTTTCGCTTGCAAACCGCTCCATACAGGGTGTCCTGGACCAAGGAGCTTTTCCCACTGCCGGAAACGCCGGTCACCAGACAGAGCGTGCCGAGAGGAAAGCGGACGTCCTCGCCCTGCAGGTTGTGGCCGCTCGCTCCGGCCAATTCCAGGTAGCCGCGCGGTTTCCGCCGCGGCCGCGTCCGGCCGAGGGTCCCCCGCCGACCACTCAAATACGCACCGGTCAAACTCTCGGAATCCTCCAGCATCCCCGCCAGCGTCCCCTGAAACACCAATCGTCCGCCGGCCCCGCCCGCCCCTGGACCGATCTCGATCAATTGGTCGGCGGCCCGCATCACCTGCTCGTTATGCTCGACCACCACGACGGTGTTGCCGCGCTGGCGGAGTTCGACAATCGCCCCGATCAACCGCTCCACATCACGGGGATGCAGCCCGGCCGTCGGCTCATCGAGCACATACAACATGTTGACCAGGCTGGAACCGAGGGCCCCGGTCAACGAGACGCGTTGGGTTTCGCCGCCCGAGAGGGTGCGGAGGGTCCGATCGAGCTGCAAGTAGCCGAGTCCGACCGCCGCGAGGTAGCGGAGCCGTGCGTCGATCTGCCGCAACACCTCGGCCGCGATCGCCGCGTCCCGCTCGCTGAGCGCGAGCGCATCGAACCAGGCGATCGCCTGGTCGACGCGGAACGCCGCAAGGTCCGCGAACGAGCAACCGGCCACCTGGTAGGCGAGCGCCGAAGCGTTCAGACGTTTTCCCTGGCAATGCCGACAAGTCCGGTAGCGTCGCCAGCGAGAGAGAAAGACGCGAACGTGCATCTTGTACTTCTTCCGCTCCAGCCACGCAAAGAAACCATTCAGCCCGCCGAACTGGCGTTCGGAAATCCCTTCCCACAGCAGACGGACCTGTTTCTTTGTCAGCTTGGAGAAGGGCACATCGACGGGGATCGCATAATCGTCGGCCAAGGCCAGCAGTTCTTCCAACTCATGCCGGTAGGCGGGTGAATTCCACGGCGCGACCGCCCCCTCGCGCAACGACTTGGTCCGGTCGGGAAAGATCAGATCAGGATCGAGATCGACTTCGTCCCCGAACCCTTCGCACACCGGACAGGCCCCCTCGGGGCTGTTGAAACTGAACAGCCGCGGTTCCGGGTCGGGGTAATCGAGCCCGCAGGCCTCACAGCGGCGCTGCTGCGAAAAATCGTAACGGGACCAGTCCCGGCCGTCGATCGTGGTGGGAACGCCCCCCGCTTCGCCCGCCTCGCCTTGCTTCGCTTCGACGAAGGCCGTCGCTTGCCCGTGCCCTTCGGCCATCGCCGTTTCCAACGATTCGATCAGGCGGCCCAGCTCGCCCCCGACTTGCAAGCGGTCGACCACGATCCAGGCTTGCTGCCCTGGGGACGCGATCGCTTCAGCTAAGTCACTCCGCTGCGAATCGGAAAGATGGAAGGTCTGCGTGCCGACGATCAGACGGACGAAGCCCTGCTGCTGGAGGCCGGGCAGGATCTCGGAAGCCTCCTTCCGCGAGGGCAATTCGATCGGAAACGCGACCATCAAGCGGCCTCCGTCCGGGAGGCCGGCGAGCTGCTGGGCGGCGGATTGCGGATCGTGGGAAATCACCGGCCGTCCACAGCCCGTACAGAAAAGCTGAGCCGTTTTGGCGAACAACAGACGCAGGTAATCGTAAATTTCTGTCACAGTACCCACTGTAGAGCGGGGGTTTCTGGAAGTTGATTTCTGCTCGATTGAAATGGCCGGTGAAAGTCCTTCGATAAAATCCACATCAGGCTTGTCCATTAATCCCAGAAATTGGCGTGCGTAAGAACTGAGGGATTCCACATAGCGGCGTTGTCCTTCTGCATAGATAGTATCAAAGGCCAGGGAAGATTTGCCGGACCCGGATACACCAGTGATAACTACCAGTTCATTTCTCGGTATATTAACGTTG
>CAYNVI010000292.1:0-6326 GCA_964400585.1 uncultured Pirellulaceae bacterium
CGGAGGGCGACGAGCGGGCACGGGTCAGAAAATCTCGGGTTCTTCGCCGGGGGAGCGGCCGGCCAGGAAATCGAAGTCACAACCCTGGTCGGCACCGGTGACATGGGCGGCGAACATCTGGCCGTAACCGCGGTTCCACTTGGGGGACGGGGCAACCCAGCCTGCGCGACGCCGCGCGATTTCGGCCTCGTCGACGTCCCAGTGAATGTGGCGGCCCGGGATGTCGATTTCGATCGGATCACCATCTTGCACCAAGGCGAGCGGCCCGCCGACGGCGCTCTCGGGGGCGACGTGCAAAATGCAAGTCCCGTAGCTGGTGCCACTCATCCGCGCGTCGGAGATCCGCACCATATCGCGGACGCCCTGCTGCAGCAGTTTTTTAGGGATCGGTAGCATGCCCCATTCGGGCATCCCGGGGGCACCGAGCGATCCTGCCGAGCGGAGGATCAGGACAGAATCCTTGGTGACGTCGAGGTCCGGGTCGTTGATCCGTTGGCGCAGGTGAGGATAGTTGTCGCAGACGAGTGCCGGTCCGCGGTGCTGCAGCAAGGCCGGGTCGGCCGCGATCGACTTGACGACGCAGCCGCGGGGGGCGAGGTTCCCGCGGAGGACACACGTGCCGCCTGCGGGGTTGACCGGATTGTCGCGGGGGCGGATGACCTCGTGATCGATCGCTTCGGCAGCGGCGATCTGTTGGCCCAGCGTTTGGCCGTTGACGGTCAGGCAATCACGGTGCAACAAGTCCTCCAATTGTTTCAGCAACGCCGGCAGCCCCCCCGCATTGAAGAAATCCTCCATCAGGAAGCGTCCCGAGGGGCGGAGGTCGCCCAGCACGGGGGTGGTGCGGGAGAGGGCATCAAAGCGATCGAGGGTCAGGTCGACCCCCGCGCGTCCGGCCAACGCCAGCAGATGGACGATGGCGTTGGTCGATCCGCCGATCGCCATGTCGGTGACGATGGCATTATCGAACGCTTCGGCCGTGGCGATCTCAGCCGGCCGCGGGCCGTCATAGGCGAGCTCGACGGCCCGCCGTCCCGTCTGCACGGCCAGCCGGCTATGTTCGGCAAAGACGGCGGGCACGCTGGCGGCGCCGGGCAGGGTGAACCCGAGCGTTTCCGCGAGGCACGCCATGGTGCTGGCCGTGCCCATCGTCATGCAGGTTCCCGAGGAGCGGGCGATCCCGTTTTCGATGTCGCGCCAGTCGCCCTCGCAGAGGTTCCCCGCGCACCGTTCATCCCAATACTTCCAGGCGTCGCTACCGCTTCCCAGGGTTTCGTTTTTCCAGCGTCCTTTCAGCATCGGACCGGCCGGCAAGAAGATGCTGGGAATGTCGGCCGAGATCGCGCCCATCAGCATCGCGGGGACGGTTTTATCGCATCCCCCCATCAGCACCGCGGCGTCGATCGGGTGACAGCGGAGGACCTCCTCGACCTCCATCGCCAGGAGGTTGCGATACAGCATCGTCGTCGGCTTCATGAACATTTCGCCCAGCGACATCACGGGGACTTCGACGGGAAAGCCGCCCGCCTGCAAGATCCCTCGCCGCACTTCGTCGGCGCGTTGTTTGAAATGGGCGTGGCAGGTATTCAGGTCGCTCCAGGTGTTCAGCATCGCCACCACGGGACGATCCCGGTAATCGATGTCGTCGAACCCCATCCCTTTCAAGCGGGAACGGTGTCCGAATCCGCGCAGCGTATCGGGTTGGAACCAACGTTGACTGCGAAGCTGACGAGGATCTCGCTGAGGCATGAAGCGGTTCCGAAGGAAAGTCCCGCGGCAAACCCGCGGACCGGGAAGGAAGGGCAGGGGGATGTCTGAACCATCGCTTACAAGCTGGCGACGATCTGATTGAAAAGTTCGCGGTTTTGCTGCCGCACCGCCGCACAACGTTCGGCCAACGAGGGGGAGGCGTGATCGTCCATCAGGAAGGCCAGGCGTTGCAGCGAGTCGCGATCGGTGGGGAGTTCGTGCCGCGCCGAAGTGTCGGCCAAGCGGAGGTTGGATTCCAGTGAGCGGAGCATCCGATAGTTCTCCGCGAGCGTCGCGGCAAGCGGCCGCTGAAGGTAGCCGGCGTCGGCGAGTTGTTGGAGGGCTGCAAAGGTGTTGGTGGCGAGAATCTCGGGAGAAGCCGCGGCATGTCGCAGTTGCAGGCTTTGCGCCACCCATTCGATGTCGAGCGTGCCGCCCGGTCCTCGTTTGAGGTTTTCGGGGGAAGCGGTCTGGGCGAGTTGTTGCCGAAGCTGCACGATTTGTTCGGCGACTGGGGGCGTCCAAGGGAGCGAACGCAGGGTTTCTTCCAACAGACGTTCGGCGCGTTTTCGCGATGCCTCGCTACCGCATAGCGGCCGCGCTTTATGGATCGCCAATCGTTGCCAGACGGGGGCCGCCCCAAAGCGGAAGTGGCCGGCAAACTGCTCGAACGACAACGCCGCGATTTCGCCGCTGGTGGGCGGACGCACCTTGGTATCGAGTTCATAGAGCCGCTCGGCGGTTCCCGCTCCGTTGACGCGGCGGAGGATGTTCTGCGTCAGTTGGTGGAAGAAATGGCTGTTGGTCGTCGTGCTCCGCGGTCCCCCGACCCGCCGCTGGGTTTGGCCCTCTTCGGCATAGAGGAACATCACATCCAGGTCACTGTGATAGTTTGGCTCGCGTCCTCCCAGTTTTCCCAGGCCGAGCAGCAGCAATGCGACCCGTTCTCCCTGGGCGTTACAGGGATCACCAAATCGCCGTGCCAAGCGTTCTTGTTCGAAGTCGACGACCCGCCGCAGGCAGACCTCGGCGGCATCGGCCAGCGTCTGGTGCGTGGCCTGGATCGTTTCCTTGCCGAGGATGTCGCGGACGCCGACCCGCAGGTGGACCGAGTTCTTGAAACTGCGCAGGATCGGGTCGATGTCGACGGCGCCGCGGCAGAGTTCCTGCGAAGTCTCATCGAGTTCGTTCAAGGTCGGCAGACGATCGAGGACCAGCGAGTCCATCAGCTCGTCGATCATCCCGGGGTTGGTCGTCAGGATTTTGGCCAGGTAGGGACTGCAGGCGCACAGCCGGACGACCATCCGGAGGGCGGCTGGGGCCGCGCGAAAGAGTTCCCACAGGGCGCCTTTTCCGCCCAAGGAATCGCTGACCTCGACCAGCGATTCGAGCGTCGCGTCGGGATCGGGCGAGCGGGCGACTTGGGCCAGCAAATCGGGGGCGATCGCCGCCAGAAAATGACGGCAGCGACGCGTCGAGAGGAAGGGGATCGATTCCAGCGAGAGCCGCGAAAGGTGATCGAAGGCACGCTCCGGGTAGCGAAAGTGATAATGCTGGAACGTCTTTTCGATCGCCTGGGGATCGGGTTCCGGATCGAGGACCAGTTCGGTCTCGATCGCCATCGATTGCGATTCGCCAAACGCGTCATGCATCAGGTGTTCCAGCACCTTGCGGTTGGTCGAGAACGCCTGCTCGATCGCTTGATCCAACCCGCGGCGGTCGCCCTCCTGCGGGCCCTGGCGGAACCCCAGTTGCCAGGCGAGCTGGGCGGCGGCTTCCGGCTCGGCCGGCAGACGCTCCGCCGTCGGATCGAACATCACCTGCAGGTGGTGCTCGACGCGGCGCAACAGCGTGTAATTCTCGCTCAGCAGTGTCCGCTCTTGCATCGTCAGGCAACCGACCTGCTCGAGTGCCGTGATCGCACCCAGCGTATTGCCGACCCGGATCGGCGCGAGGTCGCCGCCATTGAGCAGCTGCAAGAACTGCACCACGAATTCGACCTCGCGGATCCCTCCGTGCCCGATCTTCAGGTTCGCCGTCTCCTGCTCGGCCTGTTGTGCCTGGTGCAGGATCTTTCGCTGCAATGCCTGGACGCCGGTGATGTCGCTGGGGTTGAGGTAATGGCGGTAGACCCAGGAGGTCACTTCCTGCAAGAAGGCCTGGCCGAGTCGATGATCGCCGGCGACGGGGCGGGCTTTGATGAATCCCTGGCGGTCCCAGGTGCGCCCGCGGGCGTCGTAATACCGCGACGCTTCGACGCTGGAGATGACCAAAGGACCTTGTCGTCCATAGGGGCGGCGGCGGCCATCGACCGTGTACCGCGGCCCCGCTTCTCGGTGCGCGATCAGATCGAGCACCTGTTCGGCCAGCTGCTGGAAAAAATGGGCCGCGCGTTCTTTGGAAAACGAGTCGATCGCTCGCACCGGTTCGGAGAGGAACACGAGTTCGATCGCGCTGCCGTAACTGAGTTCGCGTCCGCCCAGCTTGCCGAGTCCGAGGACGGTCAGTGAGGCGGGTTGGCCGGCCGAACTCAAAGGCTCGTCGCCCGCCGCGGCCAGCCGGCGCCGGACCCAGTCAACGGCCGCTTCGAGGATCGCATCGACGACCAAGGAAAGTTGTTCGGTCGTCCGCTCGATCGGCAAACCACGGATGAAGTCGCCATAGGCGATCCGCATCGTTTCTCGGCTGCGAAACTGTTCCAGGATCGCGGCCACATGGTCGGCCGACTCGGCGTGTTGCACCTCGGCTGTTAGTTCATCGACCATGATCTCCCGGGCGATCGACTGCCCGCCCGAGACCCGCAAGATATCAAAGCAGTCGGGGTCGTCGATCAGGTTCTGCGAGAGATGGGCGCTGAGCGAAAAGATCCGCAGCAAGGTTGGGAGGGCTTCGGGATCGCGATCAAAGAGTGCCAACAGGGAGGTTGGACTGCGGACCGCCGCGGTGAACCTCGCCAGCCGTTGGAGCGCCAAGTCGGGACAGATGATCTGGGGAAGTTGCTCGGCAAGCCGCTGGCCCAACAGCGCCAGCAGGTCGTCGGTGACCCGGGCATCCAGGATCTGCTGCAACGCCTCGAGAGCGGCCTCCGGTTGTTGGCAGCCGACCTCGCGCAGCCATGCTCGTCCCGCGACGCGACCGGCTTCGGTGTCGAGTTCTACAAAGGGAGCGGAAGACGCCATCGGGTCTGCTGAGGGTGCATCGCAGCAGGCTCCGGAGGCGACCCGGTCGCCTCCATGACGCGCTGCTTGAGAAGGAGGAATCGTTGAAGCCGGGCGGGAACCACTCGCCCCATCCTTCGGCATTATAGGTGGCCTGGGCGTCGGGCTCCACGCCCGCCCGCCGTTTCCCTCGCAGGCGGGGAGAGGGCAAAAGCCGGCCCGCGTTTGTGCCCCGTTCGATTGCGACCTAGGGTTTTACAGCGTCGCTTGCGACGACGCCGCTTATCTCCACACACGTTGCCAAAAGGCGACGTGCGATGTTGCCGAAACGCCTCGGGAATGCCTCCGGCGACATCCTGTCTTTTCCGCGCAACCTCTTATCACGAAACGACTTCCATGACGTATGCGCTAGCTGCGCCGGGCTTCGGCACTTCGCCTGCTTTTCGGTTGTCCTGCAATCCCAGCGACGAACGAATCCGGGAACCAGGGGAGACTGAATTGGCTAAGCAAATCAATCAACGCAGTTTACATGACGATGCTTTCGGCGCGGAGGAATCGGTGCGGCGTCGCGTCGAAGCGATGGGTGCCGAGTTGGAAGAAGATCCCCTCCACGCCGCTTTGAACGACGAGGAAGAAGAAGAAACACGGTCTCGGAAAGTGGACGTCGATGCGGATCCGACCGAGGATCCCGTGCGGATGTACTTGATGCAGATGGGCCAGATCCCCTTGCTCAACCGGGAACAGGAAGTTTCAGCGGCCAAGCATATCGAATGGACACGGGAACGGTACCGCCACAAAATGCTGGCGACCGATTTCTTGCTGCAGGGCGCTTGCAAGTTGCTGGAACAGGTCCGCGACAAGAAGCTCCGTCTGGATCGGACGATCGAAGTCAGCGTGACAAACAAAACCGAAAAAGTGGCGATCATGAAACGGATCGTCCCCAACGTCGAGACGCTGAAGAAACTGCTCGCTCAGAACGGTTGCGATTACTTCGTCGCCATCAACCGCCGGTTGCCGATGCCGAGACGCCGCGCCGCCTGGCGCCGGTTGGTGATCCGCCGGAATAAAGCGGTGCGGTTGGTCGAAGAAATGAACCTGCGGACCAACCGCCTGCAGCCGTTGTTCGAACGACTGGAAAAGGTTTCCCAGCGGATGACGGAAATCCGCGGGCTGTTGGCCAACCCCGATTCGTTGGTCTCGCCGGGAACGCCTGATGCCGGAGAACTCCGGAGCGAGCTTTGCTACCTGATGCGGTTGACCTTCGAATCGCCCGTCACCTTGCAACGGCGCGTCGACGAAACCAACCGCTTGCAACGCGACTACGACGCGGCGAAACGCGTGCTCTCCGCAGGAAACTTGCGGCTGGTGGTCTCGCTTGCCAAGAAGTACCGCAACCCCGATCACTCATTTCTCGACTTG
>CAYNVI010000293.1:0-6322 GCA_964400585.1 uncultured Pirellulaceae bacterium
CCAGTCCAACGGAGGGGAAGCGTCCCACCTGAAGGCGAATCTTGTCGCGGATCGCCGCCGCGTCGGCCACCCCTTCGATCCGTCCCAGATGGCTCGAACCGGGCAGTCCCTGCGACCCGCCGCCCCCGCCTCCCGCCGTTTCCACAATCACATCGGCGATCCCCAGGAAACGCTGCAGTGGGCCTTGCCGCGTACTGACATTCTGGACGTTTTCAAAGCTGATGGTCGTTTCTTGAATCAGCCAAATGCCACGCCGCAAGCGGAGCGCTCGATCGCTGATCAGGTACCAGGTCGTGTCGTACCGCAGCTCGACCGCCAGCCAAGCGATCACGTGCAATAACAACAGCGTGCCGCAGACGGGCATGCTGAAGGCGAGCGTCCAGACAGGCTCGAGATAGAGCGCGATTACGCCCCCGCCGAGCACGCCGAGGTCGAGGATCGCCAGGATCGCGAGCAGTTCCAGCCGCAGATAGAGCAGGAACCGAGGGGAGGGACGCCGCGTCCACAGGCGGGCCGGATCGGCGCCCGGCAAGCGGGGCGGATCACGAGGCAGACGGAACCAACGGACCAGCAACCCCCACAGGCCGTCGGGCAGCCAACGCCGTGATCGGGGCGGGGATCCGCCGGTCATGCCTGGCCCCGCTGTTCGGCGGCCTCTTGCAGAGCGTCGCGGATCTCGCGGAGGAGCTGCAAGGCTTCGTCAGGTGCTGCCACCGACGTGGCGGGGCCGCTGGCGGCGCCCGTCCCTGAATCGCCCGTCCCCGCGTCGCCCGCCGACGTGTCGCCCGTCGCCTCGCCCGCCGAGATGCCTCGCATCCGCCCGTACAGGTAATCGCGGAGCGCTTCGGCTGCCAACACCCCTTCGATCTGCATTTCCGGTTGGGCGCTGCCGGCGGCGGTCTGGACCGTCACGGTGGCCAGTGAAAACCAACGTTGCACGAGGTTGCGGTGGAGGTGGATATCTTGGATCCGCCGATAGGTCAGATGAATCTCGCGTCGGAAGAGGACGCCCCACCGCATGGCAATCCCTTCCTCGTCGAAGCGGTACCGGAGCGTGTAGTAACGGGCCAGCAAAGGGACCACGGCGAGCGGGAAGAACGGCCCGGTCGCACCAGCACAAAGCAGGTAGTACCGCAGCAAAGCCGGCGCGGGCCGCTCGATCTGGCGAGGATCGAAGGGGGCGGCGTCGACGAGGGGCGTGCCGGCCGGCGGCGAGAGCTCGGACATACGTCGGATTCCTGAGGCCCGCCCGCGACAGGGGGCACACGGCGGGGGGGCGAAGGGGGAGGCAGCAAGCCGGCGGCGAGCAGCGGCCCGGCGGGTCACTTCCGGAGCGGGTCTTGCTCCAGATTGGCCAAGGTGCTGATCTCGCGAATGAAGTCGCTGACGTCGGTGAAGTCGCGGTAGACGCTGACAAACCGGACATGCGCCACTTGATCGACTTTGAGCAGACGACGCATCAGGATCTCTCCGATGATTTCGCTCGCCACCTCCGATTCTTGGAACGCACAAATATCGGCTTCGATCTCCTGCACCAAGGCTTCGATCTGATCGGTCGTGACCGGCCGTTTCCAGCAGGCGCGTTCGATCCCGCTGCGGATTTTTTCTCGATCGAACGGTTCCCGACTGCGGTCGCGTTTGACGACCCGCAGGTTGAACTGTTCGAGCCGTTCGTAGGTCGTAAACCGCCGCTGGCAGGAACCGCAGCGGCGCCGGCGACGGATCAGGTAACCATCGTCCATCGCCCGTGTGTCGAGCACCCGGTCGTTATCTAATTTACAAAACGGACAGCGCATCCAAGCCCTCAATCAGCACGTGCCAAGCAGGTGGGAACATCTTTTCGGGGGGCCGTTTGTACCGAATCATGATTGCGGGCCTAGCTGGACAGCGCCACTTTTCGATCTAAATCCCGTGTTTCACGGTACATCCCGTGTTTCACGGTACATCCCGTGTTTCACGGTGTGTATCGATCATTTGAGCGGTTTCGGCGCTAGCCGCCGGCCCGTCGCGGAAAGGCCGGGGGCTAGCGCCCCATCCGCTCACGAAAAGTGGCGCTGTCCAGCTAGCGCCCCTGCCCGTTTGCCGAAAGCTTGCGATCGCCCTGCCGGTCGTAGGATCGCCATCGGCAAGGCGGGGAACGCGCTAAATGACGGCACCGCCGGGCAGCGTTATATTAGCACGTAACCGGTGGGAGGCAGCGCCCCCGCCGCGGATCGTTTCGCTCCTCGTAACCCCTCGGTTTTTTTCATGGCCGCCGCGCAGAACCACGATTCCGGCCCTTCCGATCCCCAGCCAGGGAGCAGCCCTCCAGCGGGCGGCAGGGAGCGTCCTTCGACCGCCCCGGCGAGCGGGGCCTCCCCGACGGCCGAAACGTTCCGCGATCAAGTCGCGCAAAAGAAGGCCGATCTCCAAGATTACGGCGAGGAAGAAGCGATCTGGGAAGGCGACTATAGCGGCAAGGCGATGCTGGGAACGTGGTTGTTGCTGTCGCTCGTCTCGGTCGCGGCGATCGCCGGCAGTTTCCTCGCCGCCGCGGTCCCCTTGCCGATCACGCTGATCATCCTGCTGGTCATCTGGGCGATCGCCGGAACCGTGTATGCCGCCCGCCGGTTGGGCGTGCATTACGAACTGACCAGCCAGCGTTTCATCCATCAGTCCGGGATTTTAACCCGACATACCGATCGGATCGAAGTGATCGACATCGACGATGTCAGCTACCAGCAGGGCCCCGTCGAACGGATCCTCGGCGTCGGCTCGATCCTGATCACCAGCAGCGATCGCAGCCATCCGGAACTGCAGATGCGGGGAATCGCCGACGTGAAGTCGGTCGCCGGATTGATCGACGACATCCGCCGCACCGAACGGCGGCGCCGCAGCCTCCACATCGAATCGATCTGAGCCGGGGGCCGTTCGCCGCTCCGGTTGCTCGACGCCCCCGCTGGCGGACGGTTAGAATGATTGCGGGTCGAATACCAACTCCTCTCCACCTCCCCGTCGCGCGCGCAGCACAGGTTTTCTAGCTGCAACCCGGAAACAAACGCGCAGGCGGGGCGGCGAGGGGACGTGAGGAGTCGCTTCGCGACCAGCTTCTGCGGTTTTCAGACAAAGCCTAGGAAATTCGGGTCACGGTCCTTGCATCGAGGGGAGGTCAGACATGCCGCAGTGGTTTGTCCGTCAGCTGGAAGTGGAGATCGGTCCGATCAGCGGAACCCAATTGCTGGAGATGGTCCGGCAGGGGAAAGTCAGCGAACAGACCCCCGTTCGCAAAGACGATTCGGCGTGGTTTGCGGCGGTCGAAGTGGGCGGACTGTTCGATGCCGCGTCGAGTCGTGCCCGCCAGTACCACTGCCCCGATTGCGACGCGGTCGTCAACAAGCCGCCGACCGTCTGCCGCCGCTGTGGGCAGCATCTTGCCTACGCCCCCAGCCGGGTCAGCGACGATCCGCCGGCCAAGGGCTCTGCAGGACAACGCCCCTCGATGCAAAGCTGGTTGCAGAAAATCAAAGCCCCCCGCCCGGAAGAATGAGGCTGCGGCAGGGCTGCGGTGAGCCTTGTCGATGAATCGGCTGGCCGGCACGCTCCCGCCAGGCGGCTGCTGCCGGCGCTGCCGTTGCCGGCGCCGCGACGAACCCTTCAGGCAGCCCGATCTTTTCAGGCGGCCGAATCTCTTCAGGCGGCCCAGTCGAGCCCGGTCATTTGGTGCAGTCGCTTTTCGAATTGGCCGATCAAGCCGCCGACCAGCTGCCACTCGTGCTCGCACCGCAGTTCGATTTCCCCAAACCGGTTGACGCGGAGGATCGAATCGCCGTGCACGCCGACTTGGTGCAGCTCCGCGAAATCGATCTCGCCTTCATTGACCAGATCCAGCAACGTTTTGCCTGTTAGCTCGATGAAACTCATAGCGCACCGAAAAGCGACGAAGAGGAGGGAGGGGGCCGTGGTGACAAGCGGCCCGCGGGATCTGTCCCGCTAGTCTAATTCCCGCGGTGGCGATTCCAACCGATCCGGGGCGAGTCGCTGTCGCCACTGGACGATCGCTTCGACATCGAGCGTGCCGGTGCGGCCCCCGCGGCAGACGTCGCCCCGCACGCCGATCACGGCGGGGTTCCAGCGGTCCCAGATCGGTGGATCGCTTCGTCGCATCGAACCGGCGAGGACCCAGCGGAGGCCGTGCTGGTGGGCTTGCTGTGCGAGGGCGGCCAGTCGCGTGGGGCCGAGGACATCGATCACCGTTCGTCCCCGCTTTTCGAAGGTATCGAGGAGCCACCACTCGATCCCGGCGGCCGCCGCTTGTCGCAGGATCGCCTCGGGAGGGAGGCTGCCCGCTGCTGCGGCGTCGGCGTAGGCGACGGCGACAAACTGGCAGGTGGGGGAGAGGGCGGCGCGCACCTGCCGCCAACGCCGCTGCAAGGAGGTCGCCTCCGCCACGCCCGCGGGCCCCAATTTGGCGTACTGGAAACGCGGCGGCAGGGCGGCGAGGGCGCGGGCGAGTCGCGGCGGGAAGAGGACGTCCGCGGGCTCGTCTTGTTGACGTGCTTCGCCTAGCGCGACCGAGAGCGGTTGGGCAGCGTCGACCGCCTCGGCGATTTCTCTCCAGACAGTCGGGGTGGCGGCCCCCAGGGCCCCCTGACGCGGCTCCTTGACGTCGATGATGTCCGCTTGGCCGAGGGCCGCTTGCCGCGCTTCCGAGGCGGAACGGACACTGACCAGCAGCTGACACGCGGTAGGGACGCGCCGGCGGGGGCGCTCGCCCGAAACCTCGAAAGGGGCCATTTTTTCAGGAAAACCATCGCTTCGGCGGGTCGGTCCGATGTTCGATTCAGGCATGGGGGGCTAAAGTCCTGATAGTTGTCCTGGGAAAAAAGCATCCTGCCTTTGCGGGTTTCTTGAGACCGTAGCGGCTTGCTGACGGTTCGGGAACCAGCCCCCTTGCTCTTGTCCGTAGTGGGACCGCGCCCCGCTCCCTCCGACGTCCCCGTTGAATCCCTGTGCAGCACGAAACGATCCAGTCCGATTCCGACTTAGAAGCCTTCTGCCAGCGTCTTGCCGACCAACCGGTCATCGTGTTTGACACCGAGTTTGTCTCGGAAGACCGCTATCGGCCGGAACTCTGCCTGCTGCAGGTCGCGGCCGGCGATTTGCTGGCCGTGATCGACCCCTTCCTGCTCGCCACGACGCAACCCTTCTGGGACCTGATCAGCACGCCCGGCCGGGTCGTGGTCGCCCACGCGGCCCGCGAGGAAATCCGCTTTTGTCACCAATTCACCGGCCTGCCGATCGCCGGGCTTTACGATATCCAGTTGGCGGCAGGATTCGTCGGGATCGAATACCCGGCGTCGCTCGGCACGTTGGTGCAGCGTCTGCAAGGCAAGACGTTACCCAAGGGGGAATCGCGCACCAATTGGCGGACCCGGCCGCTGCATGACGATCAGATCCACTACGCCCTGCAGGACGTGACCGAGCTGGAGGAGATGTACACGAAGCTCCACCGGATGACGAGTGAAGCCGGTCGCGAGGGTTGGCTGGCCGAAGAGGTCGCGGCCCTGCAACAGTCGGTGATCGACGCCGAGGCTCGCGAGAATTGGCGGCGGGTGAGCGGATCTTCGGGGCTGAACCCGCGGCAGCTGGAAATCGTCCGGCACCTCTGGCGGTGGCGAGAAGCACGCGCCAAACAGACCGATCGGCCGCCCCGGCGGGTCCTCCGCGACGACCTGATCGTCGAACTGGCGCGGCGTCAAGCCAGTCAGGTCGACCGGATTCGCAACGTCCGCGGGATGGAACGCCGCAATCTGCAACCGTTTTACGGCGAGATCGCCGCGGCCGTGCAGGACGCCCTGCAGGTCGACGACAAGGACCTGCCGAAACGCCCGCGGCGTTCGCGGCGTCCGGTCTCCCCCATGCTCAGTCAGTTCCTGTCGACCTCGATCGCCTGCGTCAGTCGCCAGCATCACATCTCGCCGGCGATCGTCGGCAATTCGGACGACGTGCGGGAGTTGCTGGCCTACGAACTGGACCAGCAGGACCGAGGCCCCCTGCCGAAACTGCTGCAGGGATGGCGTGGGGAAGTGATCGGTCAGTCATTCCGAGAACTCCTGAGCGGCCAGCTGGCGATCCGGATCGCCGATCTCGCTGCCGACCAACCGCTCGAATTCATCCGCAGCGCCGACAGTGCGAGCTAGGCGAAAACGCAGGCCAATCATCTCTCCCGGCCCGCCACCAACCGCACCGCTCAACGACTGCGGTGCGAGAGCCAGTGGACCAGGGTCCGGACCATCACGCCCGTCGCCCCGCCATCTCGAAACGGCTTGGGAGAATCGGCGAA
>CAYNVI010000294.1:0-6306 GCA_964400585.1 uncultured Pirellulaceae bacterium
GAAATGTCCTTGCCAGATACGATTGACCATCACCCGGGCGGTCAGCGGATTTTCGGGGGCAGCGATCCAGTCGGCCAAGGCCTCGCGTCGTTGCTGCTCGGCCGCATCGGCGGGTAGTTCCAAACGCCCCAGCGTGTCCAAGACGGCTGGCTGCACCCGCTCCTGCGGTTGCTCGGGATCGCCACGACGAAGCAAGTGAATCGTGTCGGGGGTGCGAAAGACGCCGGCGAATACCAGCGGCTGCTCGCCGATCTCCGGCAGTCGGCTTTCCAAGCGGTGCTTCTCCGCCAGCAAACGTGTCCGCTGCTGGGCCTCTGACGGGGAAAGGCCGCCCGCCGCATCCGCAGGCTCCAAGCGTTCCTCGGAACCGAAAGGGAGGCGATCGTTGGCTTCGGCTACCGTCTGCCAGCGGCCCTCCCGATCGAGGATTTCGACCCGGTAATCGGTCGCCAAACGGTCATCGAATTTCCCTTGCCGATCCCGCCCCCACACGATGCGATCAATCGTGACCGGCTCGGGGAAGGTCAGCTCGACCCAGCCTCCTCCCACTTCGTCCGACATCCAGCTGTTGGAATTGCCGTAGACGCCGTCGTTCAGTTGTCGCAATTCGTGCCGATTGGCGACGACCTTATCCCCGGAAGAATCGAGGGTGGTTCCGGCGGTGGCCAAGGCCACGTTCCGGGGATCGGGGCCGGCGGTGAATACCTCCAATTCATCCAGGCAGGGTTCCAATTTGTTGGTTGCCAGGATCGTGAAACGGAGTTGCCGGGCGGTGAGCGGGGAGAACCGATCGATATTGCGGCGCGGATTGACCGCGGCCCGCCGGGCGCCACTTTGCGCCCGCGGCACCAATCGACTCAAGGCATCGTCCAGCTCGCTGATGCGATCCCGCAAACGTTCGGCTTCGCGACGCCGGGCTTCGGCTGCGGGGGTGCGGAGGGGGCGATCCCCGTATTCGACGCCGGCGACAAACGCCTGCATCTCGTAATAATCCTGCTGGGAGATCGGATCGAACTTGTGGTTGTGACACCGCGCGCAGCCGATGCTGAGGCCCAGAAAGGTTTGCCCGATGTTGACGACGATTTCATCGATGGCATCTTGCCGGGCCAGGCGTTTGGACGGTTCGTCCTTGCCGATCTGGCCGGGCAACAAGACCGAGGCGGTCACCAAAAAACCGGTCGCCGCGTCGCGGCCCAAGGCATCGCCGACGAGTTGTTCCTGGATGAAACGATCGTAGGGTACGTCGCGGTTGAAGGCGGCGATCACGTAATCACGATAGGGCCAGGCGTGGGGACGTTCGGTGTTGACTTCGAAGCCATGGGTGTCGGCGTAACGGACCACGTCGAGCCAGTGCTGCGCCCATCGCTCGCCGTACCGGGGAGAGGCGAGCAGCTGGTCGACGACGCGAGCATACGCCCCGGGGCGATGATCGTCGACAAACGCCTGGATCTGCCGGGGGGACGGGGGCAGGCCGGTCAAATCGAGGGTGACGCGGCGCAGCCAATCACGGCGGTCCGCGGGTGCAGCCGGTGACCAGCCTTCCTCTGCCAGCCGCGCCAAGATGAATGCGTCGATCGGATTCTCCGCCCCCTGCGCCGCCTCGGGCGGGGGGACTTCGACGGGGGCGAGCGGTTCGAAGGCCCAGTGGACAGCCTCTTCGTCGGCGGCCCCCTCGTCGGCCCCCGCGGGCCATGCCGCCCCTTGGCGGACCCAGCTTTCCAGGATCGCGATCTCCGCAGCGGTCAGACGCTCCCCAGCGGGCGGCATCTGCAGATCGGCATCCGGGTCGGCGACGAACTGCACCAGGGGACTCGCCTCCGGCTTTTTGGGGATCACCGCCGCCCCGTAAAAATCGCCGCCGGCGAAGGTCGATGCTTTCCGGTCGAGGCGCAGGCCGCTTTCCTCCGCACCCTCGCTATGGCAGTCGTAGCAGTGCCGTTGCAGGATCGGACGGACGTCCTCGACAAAGTCGACCGCCGGAGGCGCGGCGATTCCAGGAGAGATCGCGCACAGTCCCAGCAGGCACCCGTTCCGCAAAGCCGCCAGCATATTCGTTCCTTCCTGGTAGACGTCAGGAAAAAAAGGAACCTCGTTCCCTTCCAACATCGCTCCCTCCCCTTCCCACATGCCCGGGAAACCGCGTTGGTCCCGTTTCTCCTCACCCGCCGCGGGGCGGGCCAGAAGAGCGCCGCGGCCCGATCCTCGGCTTCCGGAGAGGGGAGAGGCTCGGCAAGACCCCTCCGCCAGGGCCCAACCACCAGGTCCGGTTTTTCTCCCCGGGGACCGGCTGAATTGACTATAACAAATTGTTCGCTTGTTGCATTGCAATTCTTTGGGAGTCTGAGTGTGCGTCGATGCCTTGGATGGGCCGTTTGGTGCCTGGGCGGGATCTTGGTCGGGACGTCGGCGGCCGCAGCCTCCTCCCCGGCGGAAGCGACGGTACCGGCAGCAGCGTCGATCGATTTCGCCCGGGACGTCTACCCGTTGCTGCAACGCGCTTGCCTGGAATGCCACGGTGCAAAGTTGCAAGAAGCGGGCTTGCGACTGGACGATCGCGAAGAGGCTTTGGCGTCGGGGACGTTGGCGGCCGGAGATCCGGGAGCAAGCGAGCTGCTCCGCCGCATTCGCTTGCCGCGGGGCGCCGAGGGCGTGATGCCGGCGGTGGGAGAACCGTTGGCGGCCGAGCAGGTCGAGCTGCTGGAACGCTGGATCGCCGGCGGAGCGTCCTGGCCGGAGGATTTCAAGGATCCGGGACACTGGGCCTATCGCGGACCCGAGCGGCCTGTTCCTCCGGAGGTCGCCGAGGCCTCCTGGGTGCGGACGCCCCTCGACCGCTTCGTGCTCCGCCGCCTCGAAGCCGCAGGGTGGCAGCCTTCCCCGCCGGCACGTCCCGAAAAACGCCTCCGCCGCCTCTATCTCGATCTGATCGGCTTGCCCCCTTCGCCGCAGGAAGTCGCTGCGTTCCTCGCCGATCCTTCGCCCCGCCGTTGGGAAGCCCGCGTCGACGAGCTGCTGGCGCGACCGCAATTCGGTGAGCGGTGGGCACGGCCCTGGCTCGACTTGGCACGGTACGCCGATTCGCACGGCTTCCAACGCGACAATTTGCGCGAGATTTGGGCATACCGCGACTGGGTGATCCAAGCCCTCAACGACGACATGCCCTTCGATCAGTTCACGATCGAGCAGCTTGCGGGAGATCTGTTACCCGACCCGACCGAATCGCAACGGATCGCCACCGGCTTTCATCGCTGTGCCCCCACCAACGTCGAAGCCGGCTCGCTGCCGGAGGAAACCCGCGTCGAGCAACTGATCGACCGCGTCAATACGACGGGGGCCGTCTGGTTGGGAACCACCTTGGAATGCTGCCAGTGCCACGATCATAAGTACGATCCGTTCTCGATGAAGGAGTACTACCAGCTGCTCGCGTACTTCAACAGTACGGCACGGGAAGCGGACCGAACCGATCCCCAGAAACCGAGCTCGATTCAGTTTCAAGGGCCGTCGATGCCGCTCAGTGATCCCGACCGCGCAGCGCATCGCGCGGCTGTGCAGCGTGATTTGGAAGCGGCCCAGCAGGCGCGCCAAACACGCCGCAGCCGCTTGGCGGATGGCTTGGCAAAGTGGGCTGCCGACTGGTCAGCCCGTCTGGAAAATGCGCCCCAGACGCATCTTTTGGAAGTCATCGATTTTGCTTCCCAAGGAGCACACGATCGTTGGCAGCGTTTGGACGATGGCTCGATCTTGTTGCTGAGCGATTCGCCCCCGGCGAAGGATGTCTATGACGTGCGCGTTCGATTGCCGGGGCAAACGATCACGGCCCTGCGGCTTGACGTGCTTCGGGATGAACGGTTGCCGGGGAAAGGCCCGGGACGAGGAGATCCTCAAAAAACGAACTTCGTTCTCCATGAATTCATCGCCGAACCGGATCCGGCAGGAGAACGGCTGGCCTTCCAAAACGCGACCGCCAGCTTCTCGCAAGCGCGTTTCGATGTCGGTGGCGCAGTGGATGGTGATCGTTCAACGGGTTGGGCGATCGCGCCCCAGTTCGATCGCGAGCATTGGGCGCAGTTCGTGCTTGCCGAGCCCTTGGTGGCATCGCCCGGGGCCGAGTTGCGGATCCGCCTGGTACAGCAATGGGGCAAAGCCCGCACGATCGGTCGGTTGCGACTGTCAGCCATCTCGGGAGAGGTTGGCCTCGAGGCATTCCCGGATCCGCTCCGTAAGTTGGTCAAACAGCCCGCTGATCGCTGGTCCAAGGAGGAGCGGAAACAATTGCTCGACCACCGCGTTGGGCAAGATCCGCAGATCCAAGAAATCGATCGGCGGATCGCCGGCTTGAACAAGCAACGTGACGCGTTGGACCCCGACACGACCCTGGTGATGGTGGAACTTGACAAACCCCGGCCGACGCGGCTGTTTATGCGAGGCGACTACCGCAATCCCGGCGAGACGGTCCAACCGGCCACGCCGGAGATCTTGCCCGCCGGGGGCGGCGGCAAGCCGAATCGTTTGCAGTTAGCCCGGTGGCTGGTCTCGCGCGACAATCCGTTGACCGCCCGGGTGACCGTCAACCGCTGGTGGGCCGAGCTGTTCGGTGAAGGCCTCGTGGCCACGCCCGAGGACTTTGGGGTAAAGGGCGATCGGCCGACCCATCCCGAATTGCTCGATTGGCTGGCGGTCGAGCTGATGGAGCAGGGTTGGTCGATGAAGCGGTTGTTGAAGACGATCGTGATGTCGGCTACCTACCAGCAGCGTTCGGCGGCGACGCCGGAACAATTGGTGCGGGACGATCGCAACCGCTGGTTGGCTCGCGGGCCGCGGTTTCGCCTGGGGGCGGAGATGATTCGCGACAATGCCCTGGCCGTCTCCGGTTTGCTCGATCGACAGGCCTTCGGTCCCCCCGTACGACCCTACCAGCCCCCCGGTATCTGGAGCAAAGTCGGCGGTACGGCTTACCAGTACGCGGTCACGCCGGGCGGCGGAAAACACCGACGCGGCGTCTACGTCGTGCTCAAGCGAGGGTCCCCCTACCCTAGCTTCATCAACTTTGATGCGACGGCGCGGCTCACCTGTACGGTGGAGCGATCGCGCACCAACACACCGCTGCAGGCGCTGACGCTGCTGAACGATCGCGTGTATGTCGAAGCGGCGGAGGCATTGGCTCAGCGGGTGCTTCGCGAACGTGCCTCGGCGTCCCGCGCCGAACAACTTGCCTATGCGTTCCAGCTCTGCACCGCCCGGCCGCCCCGGCCCGGCGAACTGCAGGCGCTGCGGCAACTTTGGGAAGCCCGTTTCGCCGACCAAGCAAACCAGCAAACGTCGGCGGATCACGATGCGCGGCGGCACGCGGCGTGGCAGAGCGTGGCGACGGTGCTGTTGAACCTTCACGAGACCGTGACCAAGGACTGAGGACTTCGCTGTGCCTGCTTCTCTGACCGACCACTCCGCGCTCGCTCCGGCCGCTGCCGGGTCTTCTTCGCTGCCGTTGTCACGCCGCTCGCTGTTAAGCCAGTGCGGATTCGGATTTGGCGGGATCGCGCTCGCCTCTCTGTTGCAGCGGGAAGCGGCCGGGGGCGTGATCCAGCCGCACTTTCCGGCCCGCGCCAAACGCGTGATCTACCTGCACATGATCGGCGCCCCCTCGCAGCTCGATCTGTTCGATGAGAAACCGGAACTGGTCAAACGGCACAATCAAGCGTGTCCCCCCGAAGTGACCAAGGACCGCGATTTTGCGTTCATCGGCAAGACATCGACCTTGGCGGGATCGCCATGGAAATTTGGGCGGCACGGTCAAAGCGGCCAGGTCCTTTCGGAGCTGTTACCACACCTTTCGACGCAAGCCGACGAATTGGCGGTCATTCGCTCGCTGCATACCGAAGAGATCAACCACGCGCCCGCTCAAATGTTTCTCCATTCCGGCTTTGGACGTGGGGGACGTCCCAGTTTTGGCTCGTGGTTGATGTATGGGCTGGGCTCGGAAAACGAAGAATTGCCCGGCTACGTGGTGCTGCTCAGCGGCCCCGCGGGCGGGGCGGGGACGAGTCTCTGGTCGAGCGGGTTCTTGCCAAGTATCCATCAGGGCATCCGCTTTCGTTCGCAAGGCGATCCCGTCCTCTTTCTCTCCAGCCCCTCGGCGGTCAACCGCAATGTCCGTCGCCGTGAGCTCGATACCTTGGCGGACCTCAACCAGGCCCGCTTTGATCAGACGGGTGACCCCGAGATCGAAACGCGGATCGCCCAGTATGAGATGGCGTTTCGGATGCAGTCTTCGGTGCCCGATTTGATGAGTCTGGAGGGGGAGACCGC
>CAYNVI010000295.1:0-6277 GCA_964400585.1 uncultured Pirellulaceae bacterium
CGCAGAGGACCATCCCCTCGGTGTGGGCAACATTGAACTGAAGGGTGGCGTGAGGCGGGGCCAGCTGCGGCTTGCCGTGTGGCAGCCATTCGAACTGGAGCCGCTCGGGGGCGATCGCCAATTGCCGCGCCAAGACGCAGCGGCACATGCCGCGACCGACGACGAACTGATGCCGCGTCGTGGGACGTCGAAAGCGGGCCGCGCGCGTGTGCTCGTCGTCGCTCAGCCACCCCGCACAACGGTCTTCCAACGTGGACGGTTGGTCGACCGCGGCGGGGGCATACCACAAATCAATCGCCATCGGATCCCGGCGCTGGCGGCAGCGATTATTCCTGAGCTTCGTCGCTAGCAGCCGCTTCGGGGCTTTCGGCAGCGGCCGGTTCGCTCGCTTCCGGAGCGGGCGCCGGTTCGCCTTCGGCGGCAGCGGCCGGTTCCTGTTCGCCTTCGGCCGGGGCGGCCTCGGCTTCCGGTTGGGCATCGCCTTCTTGCGGGGCATCGCCTTCCTGGGGCGCCGCCGCTTCTTGCTTGGCTTGCTGGAGCTGATCAAGGTACTGCTGCAAACGCTGCTGCGTCCGTCCCTCGCTCAATTCCACCGCCTGCTGCTGCATGGCGATCGCCGCGTCGAGGTTGCCATTGCTTTCGTGGAGATGGGCCAGCGTATCGAGCATCGCGGGACGCTGATCGGCGTCCATCTCTTCGACCGCGGCCTCGCCGGCTTGGATCGTTTTGTTCAGCAGCTCTTCCGGTACGCCGCTGGAACGGGTGGCCTGGTAGATCACCCAGGTCAGCTGGGGCACGATTTCTGGACGTTCGGACGCGCTGTCGAGCAACCCCGTTGCCAGCATCGCGACCTCTTCACTCTTGTCCTCCATCGCGATCAGCGCTTGCAGCTTGAAGAACTTCAGGCCGAGCAAGGTGTCGGGGTCCTCGATCTGGTCAAGCAGGCGATTGACCATCGCCAAGCCCTCTTGCATCTGGCCCTGCCGCATCAGGTTCTGGGCCTCGGTGATTTGCGATTCCAGTTCCATCTGCTCGGCGTACTCGGCGCGATCCCACGATCCGTCCACGATTTGCTGCAGCGGCTCGTCCATCCGCATCGGATGACCGATCCATTCGACTTCGCCACTCTTGCCGACGATGAATGCCGTGGGGATCCCCCGTTGGTTCGCCGCTTCCATGTAGGCAGCATGCGTCGAACGGTCGGGATCGGTCGTCAAGGAGTAGACACTGGTCAGTTCGCGATAGGTTTCCTGGTCGGCTTCCTCCGCCTCTTCGCCTGCTTCCTCTTGCCCTGCGGCTTCGGCGGTGGGCGTCGAGGAACGGACTTCGGTATCGAGGAATTTTTCGACCGTCTCCAATGGCTCGTCGCTGACGCTGATCAAGCGAACTCCCTGGTCAGCGTACTGCTGCTGGGTTTCCGCCAGATGGGGCATGCTGGCGATACAGGGGCCGCACCAGGTCGCCCAAAATTCGACGATGTAGACCTTGCCGTCCTTGAACTCCTGGATCGGTTCGTACTTGCCATTGCCCAGCTGCACCCAGTGCTCGACATCGAGCGGCGGGGCGGGCGAACCGATCTTCAAGGGGTCGGGGCGCGAGGCGGCCGCCGCGTCGGCTTGGTCCGGAGCGGCGTCGGCGGGCATTTCCAGTCCGCCGGAGGCTTCCTCTTCGTTGGTGGCAGGCTCCGGCGAAGCGGGGGCTTCGGCGGGCGTCGTTCCGCTCGTCTCGGCGTCACCACCGGCGGCGTCGCCTTCGTTCGGGGCAGCGGGTTCGGCCGTGGTGGCAGGTTCGGCCGTCTCCGATCGATCGGGCGACGGTTGCTCGCAGCCGATGGTCGTGAAGGCGAGCAAGGCCGAGAAGGCCCACGTAGCACTGGTTAATCGCATGACATACTCCGGAATGGCCGAACGCGAAGCCGCGGTGCCGAGTCATTCCGTCGGGGAACGGGGCAACCAACGAGGCGAACGGCTGGACGGTTAAAGTCGGGAAAGGATGGATGGGGGGAGGGGATATTCGGATCTTCTCAGTCTAGCAGTCTTGCACGGGGGGCGGGGACCCGCAAGCAAACCGTCACGCCGGCGAAGGAGCGCGGTTTACTGGAAGCCCGCTTCGGTGGCCGCCCGGCCGCAACGGCCCGCCCGGCGGGAACGACCGACCGCTCAGCTCCGCAGGCATCGCATCCGGCTCAGGCGGCGGTTTGCCGGCAGCCCCGTTCCCGGGAGCCTTGGTTTCCACCAACTCAGCGACAGCAATTGCGATGCCGGCAACCTCACTGGAATAGCCAACGCCCGCACCCCTCCGCCGGTTGCGGCTGCCAGCGGGCGGCCGATCGGTTAAAGTGTCGGCCGGTTTGCGTTTCTCCCTCGCGGCGACGCGTGCCAACGACTCTCCCTCGCGGCGACGCGTGCCAACGACTCTGCCTCGCGGCGGCGCGTGCCAACGACGGCCCCAGCCCTTTGCGTGCCCCCTCCCTTCCTGAACCTTGCGACCCCGATGGCCTCTCCTCCCAATATCATCTTCATCATCACCGACCAGCAGCGGTATGACACGATCGCCAGCCTCGGCTACCCGCATGTCGATACCCCGCACCTCGATCGGCTGGTGCAAGAGGGCGTCCATTTCACCCAGTGCCACGTCACCGCGGCCTCCTGCGCGCCGGCCCGGGCGAGCCTCTTCAAGGGATACTACCCCCACACCACGGGGATCCTCCGCAACGCCGACAGCTGGCGGCGGAGTTGGATTGAACGGCTCAACGACGCCGGCTACCACTGCACGAACATCGGCAAGATGCACACTTGGCCTTTCGAGACCGAACTCGGCTTCCACGAGCGTTACGTGGTCGAGAACAAGGACCGCTACCTGGAAGGGCGGTACTATTTCGACGAATGGGACAAGGCACTGCGGTTTCGCGGGCTGGTCAAACAGCAGCGCGAGCACTATCGCAAACGCGCCGATTATCGGGATGCCTTGGGCGCGTTCGATTGGGAATTAGCCGAAGACGCCCACCCCGACGTCTTCGTCGGCGATCTGGCGCGGTGGTGGATCGATTCCTATCCGCGTTCCGAACCCCTCTTTTTGCAGATCGGGTTTCCCGGACCCCACCCGCCTTATGACCCGATCCCCCGGTATGCCGCCCCCTACCTGAAGAAACCGCTGCCGCTGCTGCCGGTCACCGACGAGGAGCTCGCCAGCCAGCCGCCCGCCTTGCAGGAACTCCGCCGGCACAACCAAAAGATCGACCATGACTCGGTGGTGCTGGAACCGAACCCGACCGCAGCGCAGCGGCATCGCCAACGCGCCTACTACCTGGCCAATGTAACGATGATCGATGAGAAGGTAGGCCAGATCATGGATGCCCTGGAACAGAAGGGGTATCTTGAAAATTCGATCATCATCTTCACCAGCGACCATGGCGACTGCCTGACCGACCACGGGCACAGTCAAAAGTGGACGATGTACGACCAGATCACGCGGGTCCCGCTGATCGTCTGGGCGCCTCCGGCGTGGCGGACCGAGGGGGCCTTTACCAGCGGCCGGCAGATCGACGGGCTGGTCCAGCAGATGGACCTCGGCCCCACGATCCTCCAGTGGGCCGGATTAGACGTCCCTGCCGACTGGGAAGCGGAATCGCTGCAGCCCGCCCTGGAGGGCGACCCGGCCTGGCAAGGACGCGATTTCGTCTATTGCGAGCAGGCGAAAGATGGCATCCTGACCGGTTGCGAATTCATGACGATGGTCCGCGACCAGCGGTTCAAACTGGTCCACTTCCTGGATGAGCCGCATGGGCAGCTCTTCGACCTGGAAGCCGACCCGGACGAGCTCCGGAATCTCTGGGACCAGCCGTCGGGGGCGGAAGCCAAACAACGCCTCTTGCGCGAACTGCGCGAATGGCGCATCCGTAGTGGGGTGCGTACCAAGGACTGGTGTCGCGACTGGCGGTAAGGGACCGTTCCGCAACCATCCCCCGCCCGCCGTGACGGTTCATTTTTTGTTCTTCGTAAAAAGGTCGACCGCATGCTTCGTTTCCTCCGTCGCTCCGCCCTCGCAGGAACCTGCGCTGCCGCCGTCGTCGCCGGCCCCGCGCTGGCCCCGCGGGCCGTCGCCGAACCACCGGCCGACGCCCCGCCCGCCCGGGCAGCCGGGATCGATACCGAGCTGTTCAGCGAGACGACCGCCCCGGAAGACGACTTTTACCAATACGCCAACGCGGGCTGGTTGGAAGTGACCAAGATCCCCGGGGACCGTTCCAACTACGGGATCTTCACGGTCCTCAATGACCGCACCGAGGAACAGGTGCGGACGTTGATCGATGAGGCGGCTGCAAATTCCGACGCCCCGGTCGGCTCTCCCGCCCAAAAGGTGGGCGACCTGTATCGTTCCTACGTCGACCTGGAAGCCCGCAACGCCGCCGGGATCGAACCGATCGCCGACCTCCTGGCCGACGTCCGGGGGATCGAAGATCCGACCGCCTTGGGGACCGAGATCGCCAAGCTGGAACGGGCCGGCGTCGGACATCTGTTCGCCGCCTACATCTCGCCCGATGCCCGCGACAGCGATTCGTATGCGGTCTACCTGACCCAAGCGGGGATCACCCTGCCCGATCGCGATTACTACCTCAGCGAAGAACCGCGTTACCAGGAACTCCGCCAGGAACTGGAACGCTACATGACCGACGCCCTGGCAGCGATCGACCATCCCCAGCCAGCCGAGGCGGCGGCCCAGCTGGTCGCCCTGGAAACCGCCATCGCGGAAGCTCACTGGACAAAGGTCGAAAACCGCGATCCGGTCAAGACCTACAACAAACGTTCCGCCGAGGAGATGCAGCAGCTGCTGGGACACCTCCCCTGGAACGCCTTTGCCAAAGCGACCGGGATCGATGTCGAAACGGATTTCATCGTCCGTCAACCGAGCTTTTTCGAAGCGGCCGATCGACTCTTGGACGAACAACCGCTGGAGACCTGGAAGGACTACCTGCAATTCCGCATTTTCG
The DNA here is from genome assembly GCA_964400585.1 of uncultured Pirellulaceae bacterium. Classification (GTDB taxonomy): domain Bacteria; phylum Planctomycetota; class Planctomycetia; order Pirellulales; family Pirellulaceae; genus CAYNVI01. The sequence goes on from CAYNVI010000295.1 coordinate 4,991, forward strand.
ACAACTATGCATCGACGCTGACCGAAGAATTGGAAAAACGCCACTTTGCCTTCCACCAAACCGCGATCAGTGGCGTCAGCGAGCAGCTTCCTCTCTGGAAGCGCGGCGTGCAGTTGACCGGCAGCGTGCTCGGCGAATTGGTCGGGCAGTTGTACGTCGAACGCCACTTCAGCCCCGCAGCCAAAGCCCGCATGGGCGAGCTGGTGGAGAACCTCAAACGAGCCTTCGCCCAACGGATCGAAACGCTCGACTGGATGGGGAAAGGGACCAAGAAACAGGCCCTGGAAAAGCTGGGCAAATTCACCACGAAGATCGGTTACCCCGACGAATGGAAGGATTACACCAAGCTGTCGATCGATCCCGATAGCTTGGTAAAAAATCTCCGCGCCTCGGCCGCTTTCGAACATGACCGGCAAGTCGACAAGCTGGGGGGGCCGATCGATCGCAACGAGTGGCACATGACGCCCCAGACGATCAACGCCTACTACAACCCCACGATGAACGAAATCGTCTTTCCGGCCGCCATCCTGCAGCCTCCCTTCTTCAACATGAAGGCCGACGATGCGGTCAATTACGGGGCGATCGGCGCGGTCATCGGGCACGAACTGAGCCACGGCTTCGACGACAAAGGAAGCCAGTACGACGGCGACGGCAACCTGCGCAATTGGTGGACCCCGGAGGATCGAAACGAGTTCGAAAGCCGAGCGGAAGGGCTGGTCCAGCAATATGACCAGTTCAGCCCGCTTCCCGACATGCAGGTCAATGGCGAACTGACCCTGGGGGAGAACATCGGCGATCTCGGAGGCCTGAATGTGGCCTACCACGCCTACCGCTTGTCGCTGGAAGGTGAGCCGGCGGCGGAGATCGCCGGCCTGACCGGCGATCAACGCTTCTTCCTCGGCTGGGCCCAGATCTGGCGACGGCTCTACCGCGAACCAGAACTTCGCCGCCGCTTGCTGGTCGATCCGCATTCCCCCAGCCGCTACCGCGTCAACGGGATCGTCACCCACATGGATGCGTTTTACGACGCCTTCAAAATCTCGCCGGGCAGCGCGATGTACGTTCCCCCGGAGAAACGCGTGCGGATCTGGTAACCCGTCCGGAGCTAGGCTATCGCCGAGGTTCCTCGCCTGCCCGCCGGGGAGCGGCGAAGAGCCGTCGGCGGAGACTCGTCAACCGTTCGGCCTGCCCGCGTTTCCACGGTTTCGCCGCGGTCGCTTTCTGCAGCGCCGCATCGAAGACCTCGGGGATCGCCACCAGCACCGCCGGTTGCGCCACGCCAGCCCG
>CAYNVI010000296.1:0-6271 GCA_964400585.1 uncultured Pirellulaceae bacterium
ATCACCAACGAGACGTCTTCGGTCGGTGCGACCGCCGTCCCCCCGGCAAAGAAGTTGTCCCAAGCGGTGCTTCCCGGCAGGCCTAGCGAAATTTCATCATCTCCGACCACGGGAGCGTCATTCTGAGGCTTGACCGTGATCGTCACCGTGGCCGTGGCCGTCTCTTCGGGCTGGGTGATCGTGCTGCCGCTGCCGTCGGGCGGCACGATCGCCGCCCCATCATCGGCGACGGTGTAGGCAAAGGTTTCCAAAGTCCGCGCGAGCCCCGCCAACGGGTTGTCGCTGTTGAAGTCCTGGTTCGGCGTGTAGGTCAGATCGACCAACGCATCGCCGGCGGTGGTGCCCGCAAAGGTTGCCGAAATCTCGCCATACGGCGTGGCAAACGGCCCGGATGCCGCATTGCCCGCGTCGACCGTCGCGCCATCGACGTTCAGCGAAATCACACGCAGCGTCTGATTGGTTTCGTCCCACGGAGCCGCGTTAAACAGCACCTCGGCATCGGCCTGCGAACCGAGCAACAAGGCCAGCGGATCGCCGGAAACCATCTGCTCGGCGGTCAACGTCAGGCTGCCATCTTCCAAAATGGTGTGGCTGTGATCGATCGCCAGCGGAGCATCGTTGACCGGATCGATCGTGATCGTAAACGGCACCAACGGGCTGGTATTGATCTCCGCCGGCGGGTCGTTGTTGCCGTCGTCGATCGCTTGCACCGTGAAGCTCAGCGTGCCGTAGGCATCCGGCAGCGTGCGGAATTCCAGCGTGCCATCGGGAGCGACCGAAATCTGCGGGTCGCCGTTGTCGGTGACCAACAACTGGGCGGCGGCCGCCGGATCGTCGGGGACCACCTCAAAGACGACCGTTTGGCCCACCGGAGGCGCCGCGTTTTCATCGCCTGCCCCGTCAGGTCCGGCTTGGATGTCGTTGATCCAATTCGGGATCACGGTCAGGCCGACATCGCTCGGCGCGACCCCGGGGTCGGTCTCGCCCGCATCCTCATCGACGACGACATCGTCGGCGCCATTGAATTGCGGCGGATCGTTCTGGGAGGTCACGCCAATGCTGACCGTCGCCGTCGCCGTCTCCTCCGCTTGGAAAATCGTGGTTCCGCTGGCTTCGGGCGGCACCAGCGCTGCCCCGTCATCGGCCACGGTGTAGGTGAACACTTCCAGCGTCGGCAACGTGCCGCTCGGCGGATTGGCCGAATTGAAATGCTCGTTCGGCGTGTAGGTCAGATCGACCAACGCATCGCCGGCCGTCGTCCCGGCGAAGTTGACCGCGATCTCGCCAAACGGCATCGCGAACGGACCGGAGGCCGCGTTGCTGGCATCGACGGTCACCCCGTCGATATTCAGCGAGATCACCCGCAAGGCCTGGTTGGTTTCGTCCCACGGCGCCGAACCGATCTGCGGATCCGCATCGGCTTGCGCCCCCAGCAGCAAGTTCAAGGCATCGCCCGAACTCAGCTGGTCGGCCGTCAGGGTCAGGCTGCCGTCTTCCAGAATCGTATGGCTGTGATCGATCGCCAACGGCTCGTCGTTGACCGGGTCGACCGTCAGGGAGACGCTTGCTTCGCTGTACTTCGGGTTGCTGGTCGTCACGGCGGCGACGTCCTGGTCAATGCCCTCGTCCCCGACCCAATAGGTGAACGAATCGGGGCCGTAGTACTCCGCCGGCGGCACGTATTCCAGCTGGTCGCTGGAAGCGTCGTAGACCACCGATCCACCGGCTGCGGTGGTCAACGGATAGGTCTGTCCGGAACCGAGGGTATCGAGGATCGCGGGGTCGGTGACCAGGAACTTGGTGCCGTCGTTGCCGTCGACCCCATTGAGTTCGTCGTCCGCCCCGACTGGACCGACCGCGTCGTTGCCCAGCAAGAAGCTCGGTGGGATCACCAGCGTCGTATCCTCGGTCGGGTTGGCCCCGGTCCAGCTCGGCCCGGGAATCGCGTCATCGACCGCGACCGGCGCGTCGTTCGACGGGAAGACCTGGAAGGTAACCGTCGCTTCCACCGATTCGGGAGCTGGTTGCGGTACCGCCGGGTCGCCACTGGGCAACGTCGTCGCCCCGTCATCGGTCACGGTGTAAGCAAAACCGTCCAGCGACGGCACGCCGGGGGCGAACTGCGTGTTGTCTTCGTTGTAGTGAGCGGCCGGCTGATAGACCACCTCAGTCACCGCGTTGCCCGAGACCGTCACGGTCAGCGTCCCCGCGAGGATTCCGTTGACGTGCGTGTCGGCGGTATAGGTCCCATCGATCGGCAGGAACGGATCGACCAGCGGCGAACCGTCGGGCTCGGTCAGCACCTGCTGCGGGTTACCCGCCGCATCGAGGACGCGGATCTGGACCACCTTCAGGTCCTGCTCTTTCTCGTCCCACGGCGTCTGCCGCAAGTCGGCATCATCTTGCACCTGGGCGTTTGCCAACAGATCCATCTCGCTGATGGTGACCGCGGTCGGTCCGGACGTGCCGCTCGGTTCGATCGTCTGATAGGCGTGATCGATCGCCGTCGGCGGGTCGTTGAGCGGCGTCACCGACAGGGTGACGGTTCCGATCGCGGTACTGCGGACCGGCAGCGTCAAACCATCGACGACCGCCTCGCCCACGACGCGGTAGGTGAAGGTGTCGTCTCCGTAGAAATCCTCGTCGGAATCGTACGAAAATTCGCCCGTCACCGGATCGATCAAGGTCAACCCACCGAAGCCGGTGTCGTCCAGGATTTCGTATCGCAGACTGGCTGGGTCCACCGTCGGCGACAAGGGAATGGTCGGCGGCGGAAGGAAGTCCGAGGCGATGACCTGATCTTCGTCGACGGTGTAATTGCCGTCTTGCGGGACCGGCAGATTGACATTGGCGACCCGCAGTCGGTAATCCTCGACTTCCCCGTCGATCGCCAAACCGGTCGGCGCCAGATCCCCGGCGGTGGAGAGGCGGAAGCGGGCATTCTTCAGGCCGTTAGCGGTTCCCGTCGGCGCGAACACGGTGATCTCGTTGCCGCCGTCGACGACCGGATGATTGGTCAGGATCTGCTCGCCCGCGTCGGTGAACACGCCGTTGCTGTCGAAGTCGACCCAGGCGTCCAGCAATCCGCTGCCGGTGACATCGACCGTCAAGGTCGTTCCGAACAGCTGTTCGCGGGGGTTGAGGAACCCGACCACATCGCTCGGATCGGTTGTCGTCGCCGGGGCCCCCGGCTCCAGGATCAAACCCGTCGCCGACGAACCGCCTACCTGGAAGGTGCCGATCGGCAGACCATCTTCATCGTCTTGGTCGCCGAGGTCATCCCCGTCGGCCAATACCGAAGGCTGACCGTCGGTTTCCGTATCGACCGCCTGGCCGAGACGCAGGGGATCGACCGGCGAGACGATGTGCCGCGCCCCATTGCTGGCGAGCAATGTCCCGTAGCTATTGTCGCGGGCATCGCCGTAGTCAAATTCGAAGTCGCCCAACAGGATCGTAAAGCTGGTCGTGCCATCTTCTTGATTGCTTCGCAGCAGGTTCCCTGCCCGGTCGGCGATCAAGGTTCGGTCGAGCGTGACCACATAAACACTTTGCGGTTCCCACAACGTCGACAGCGGCGTCAGGGTCAGGACGCCTGAGAGGGCGTTATATCCCAGGTTGTAATCGACACCTTCGGTCAGCGGTTGGCCATTCTGCGTCAGCTGCACCGCTTGCTGGGAGATCGCCGGATCGTTCGGGTCATCGACGGTCAACCCATCGACACCCGTCCCCTCGAAGGGCGAATTCGGGCCCGGACCGTCGCCCAACAAGATCGACATCGAATCGAGGAAGGGATCCCGTTGCCACACGATCGTCGGATTCGGATCGTTGTCATTTCCTTCGACATCGTTATCCACCGGCACCAGCAATTCGGCGAAGGGAGCTTCCGAATCGGAACGGTCGGTCGCCCCGCGATCTTTGAAGACTTCCGACCCACCACCGCCTGGCGAGGTGTCCGAATCCACGCGTTTTTGACCGAACACGTCCCGGTCGGGTGCCGCCAGTGGCGAAGGCGGAATCCCCAACGCATCTTTGAAGTTCGCGTAGTCGAACCGATCCTGCAACTTGTTCAGCGAGCTATCGACCGCTTGCGAGGTGGCCGCCAGGTAATAGTTGCCTGCCGCCGCATCGACGAACAGGTCGGGCGAACCGGCTTGCACGATCGCATCGGTACCCACCGACCCGTTGTTCCCGTTTTCCTGGAAGAAGTTCGATCGGATCTCCGTCCCCGCGCCGTTGTCGGCCAAGCCCGTCGCGAAGAAGGCGAAGATATTGTTCATCACTGTGGGGCTCGCCAGCGAGCCAATCTCCAGCCCCGTCCCGCCGTTCGGTCCGACGAAGGTGTTGTTGACGATCTTGCCAAAGGGGACAGGCGTCTGCGGGCTGGCCGTATCGGCCCCGAAAAAGCGAACGCCTGATGAACCGGCAACCACGTTGTTCTGGATCACCACCCCGGGAACCAATCGGTTCGGATCGGTCTGGGGGAAATTGATCGTCGAACCCGGATGCGGCACGTTGCCACCCGCTTGATCGGTTCCCACGTCCACGTTGATCCCGCGGACCGATGAATCGCGGATGAAGTTCGATTCGACGATGAACACGCCCTGCGGTCGCTCGCGGTTGCGGTCGGCCTGCAGTCCCGTCCCGCCCTGGAGGACGACGAGATCATCGATGAAGGCCTGGTCCAGCCCGCTCGCGAAAACGAAGTTTTTCGTATAAGCCCAGGTGAAAGTGTGGTCGCCCTCTCCAAAGGGCAACTGAACAATCTGGTAAGGCACTTCCCCACTGGCGAAGGTCAGATCGAACGCCCCGCTGGTCAATTGCCCCGGCGTCCCCAAGATCCGTTGCTCGACCCCATCGATCAGGAACTGCAGTCCATCGAAATACGCCTCGGAGCTGACGCGGAAGGCGAAGCGGATGTTACCCGCCGTGGTGTCGCCACCGGTCAAAGCCGAGAGGGTCGTTTGGAAGACCGCGGCCTGGTCGTCGCCCAAGCCCGGATCCGATTCGAGCGCGCCGTTGCCGGCAAAGGCGTTGCTCGAAGGCTGCCACGGCTGAATATCGCCGCCGCTGTAGGTGGTCCCGTCGACCGTAATGCTGGTCGGTACGGAAAGGGCAGGCAGGGCCCCTTCAAAATCGATACTGGCCGTCGCCGTGCTTTCCACCACGTGCCGGTCGTTGGTGTCAAAGCGAGACCCCACGACGACTCCACCATCATCCAGCAGTTGGGCATACTCGCCCGCGCGACGGACTTCCAACTGATACTGGCCGTTGAGGATGTCGGGATTGCGATCCGGATCGTTGTTCCGCGTGCGGGACCCGCCGGCAAACAGATCGGTGGTTTGCGAAGATTTCAGATTATCGCGGTTGTCGCCGTAACGCGGCTCGGTCACCATCTCGCCCCGTTCGGCAAAGCCGACCACGACATCGTCGATGTAGAACCCTTCGTACTGGTTGTCTTGGCTGCGGATCGACCGATCGTTGCGGCTGAATTCGCCAAAGTTGTCGTCGATGAATCCCAGCGACGGATCGTTCATCGCCCCGGCGGTACTGAAATCGAACCGCAACTGGATGTTCGACTCATGGGCAAAGGTCGACAAATCGACGCGGGCCTGTCGCCATTGCCCCGTGTTGTCGAATAGCTCCTGTACGATCTGCCGCGAGCGCGGCTGGGGATCGGTCGAGTTGAGCCCGGCATCCGACATGTGCGAAAGGAATCCGGGCAATTCCGCCCGGGGATCGCTGGTGTCGGCGGGGCTCAAACGAGAACTGTTGGTGGCCAACAATTCCCACGTCACCCCGCCATTCCGCGAGGCGAAGACACGGGCACTGTCGCGGAAGGGGTTATCCCCGTCGGTATCGACCGCCGAGCCCGGATGCTCCTGCGTTTCCAGGAAGTAGTTGAAGTAGAGCGCCGGACGATCGGCCAACTCGTAGCCCAACAAGCTGAAACTGCTCGACTGCAACGACCCGAGTGCTCCGCCGGGCAGATTGTACGTGCCTTGGATTGCCGGATTGCTGCTGAGGTCGATCTGCTGGGCTTCCTCCAGGATCCCCAACTGGGACCGCTCCCCCGAATGGTACGTCAGATAAGTTTCCGAATCCTGGTCGGCGTCGTTTTCGTAGCGTTCGAAGCCAAAATGGAAACTGGCCCCGCCGTCACGCTGGTCCGAATCGCGCGTTGGTCCGGGGCCCGGATCCGCGATATTGATGTCCTCGTCCCCGGGATCTCGACTGTCGTCCGGGGCGGCATTGATGCCGTGGCCCAAGTTCG
>CAYNVI010000297.1:0-6246 GCA_964400585.1 uncultured Pirellulaceae bacterium
CTGGAAGGGGGCGCGGAACGGGCGGTCCGGCGGGAACTTTGCGGCTGCGACGCGGACCGGGCACTGGCACGGTCGGCAGCCAGGCTCGGGGGCGTCGGCATCTCGGCCGTGCGGTCTTTGCCTACGGCGGTTGATTCCGTCTTGCCCGCCGCTGGCGGCTGCCCGTTCTCGCTGGTTGCGGACGGACGCGAGGCGACCCGCGGGGCGGCGGGATCACCTGCCGGGGCGGTGCGCCCCCCAGCGTTGGCGGGGGCCGCCGCCGATCCCGCTGCTGGCAGCGGACGCTGCCGCACGCTGGGAGGCGTGCCCTGCTCGTCGTCGACGTCGATCACCGGATCCTGGCTTGACCGCGCCAGCGATTCGGGCTGTGCGGGGCGGTCCGAGGGCGAAGCCGCCACGTCCGAGAGCGGGTCGACGGGACGGCGTTTACTGCGGCGACTGCTGTAGGTCGGAGAGAACTCCGGTCGGGACACATCCGAGAGCGGGCGTTCCGAGGGCGTCGGCGACACGGGCTGGCGGGCGGTCCCTTCAGCGGGCGGGGTCGGAATCCGTCCGACTCCAGCGGGCACCGGAACCGTCGCTGGCTTGCCGGGAGCGGGACGGTTCGCCCGCGGGGAGACCGCCACCCGCCCGGCCGCGGCCGCTTGTTGGTTGGGGTCGGTGATCGGACGCGAACCGCGCGAACTGCGGGACGGGGTTGGCTCGTGGTAGGGGACCCCAGTCCAGTCGGCGGGGGGCGGTTTGGGCAGTTCGGCCTCCTCCGCCTGGTACTCCCGGCTGACACCGCCGCCGATCGCGCGTAATCGCTCGAGCAATCCCACCTTCCGCGTCGCTGCCGCCGCCGACCGCTCATTCTTTCCCACCGCCTGGGTGACTCGGTGGCTGTGGCTGCCCGGCTGGTTGCCGACAGCGAGGCGAAGCGGACCATTGCTGGCGAGATCCTGACTGACTCCCCAACCGCCGATGAGGGCCGTCAGGGCGAAGGTGCAGAGAACGCGGGGGGGGGCGGCAAACATGCGCGAGCCTCGTAAAGGGTTAAGACCATGCTACGATCTCTGGTATCGGGAATCCGATTTTGCGAGTTGAGCCAATATTCCGGAATCTTCCGATCAAGCCGACTTTGCCGGTTAAGTCCTGCTCGACATGCACCCTGGATAAAACATGAGTCACCGAAGAGAAAAAATCGAAGCGATGCTGGCCGACGATCCCGCCGACACCTTCCTGCGGTACAGCTTGGCGATGGAGTTGCGCAGCGAAGGGGCGCACGACCGCAGCCTGGCCACACTGGACGAGCTGACCAAGGACGATCCGCCCTACGTACCGGCCTTCTTCATGGCGGCCCAGCAATGGGTCGACCTGGAGCGGGTCGACGAAGCCCGCCGCTACCTGCGTGAGGGGATCGATCAGGCGCGGGCCCAGCAAGACAGCCATGCCGCGGCCGAAATGAGCGATTACCTGGCGATGCTGGGCGAGATCGGCGAATTGTGAGTCCCCCATGCCACTGGAACAAACCGAGGGGATCGTGCTGCGCGTCGTCGAGTTCAGTGAAACGAGCTTGATCGTGACGCTGCTGACACGCGACTTTGGCAAACTGGGCGCGTTGGCAAAGGGTGCCCGGCGTCCCAAAGGTCCGTTCGAAGGTTCGCTTGACCTGTTGGCGGTTTGTCGCGTAGTACTGCTACGGAAGTCGTCCGACGCCCTCGATCTGATCACCGAATCGAAGCTGCAGCGGCGGTTTCGCGCCTGCCAACGGAGCGAACAGACGTTGACCGCGCGGCTGCAAAGACTGTACGCGGGGTACTATGTGAGCGAAATGGTGCGGCATTGGACCGACGAAGGGGATCCCTCGCCGCCGCTGTACGACCTGACCGCCCGCACCCTCGGGGACCTAGATGGGGAGGCCGACGTGGCTGCCACGGTAACCGCTTTTGAATTGCAAGCGTTGCGAATCCTCGGCTTGGCGCCGCGGCTCGATCGCTGCGTCGACTGCGGCGGGACCGTCGAGGCCCTGGCGCGAACCGCCTTTGGCTTGGAAGCGGGCGGCGTGCTGTGTGCTCGCTGTGCGCCCAAACACCGGCAGACGGTCTGGGTCCGCCCCCCCGTGCTGGCCGTGATGCACCAGGGGCTGACCTCCGGATCGCTTGCCACCGATTGGCTCGATCGTTCAATCTATGGCGAATTACGAGCGGTCTTGAACCGATACATCAAAGGAATGCTTGGCCGCGAACCGCGCATGCAAGCTTTTTTGCCGACCCAAATCGAGGATCCGGTGCCGAGCCACGGAACCGAACTCTGACGTGCCAGCAGCGACAAGGATGTCATTTATGTTCCAGCATCGAGTAGCACCCCGATCGGCGGCCGTGGTCGTCGTTGGCTGCCTGCTCAGCTTCTGCGGATGCCAGTCATTGCGCAGCCCGTTGCCGTCCTTCGACAACCCCTGGATGGGCGGCAACGGGGTCGCGACGGAGACGGCGACGGCCGAGCCCGCGGCGGTCGCCAAGGCGGAGCTCGAGAGGGCCGAGCCGGACGAAGGCTTTTCCGATTCGGTCAAACGCTCGGGATCGCGGCTGGTCAGTTATATGACGGGCCGCGAACCGCAGGATAAGGCCCGTGCCCAGGAGCTTTATCAGGAAGGCGACGGACTCTTCCGGCAGGCAGCCGAGCAATCGCGTGAGGCGGCCAAGGCGACGTTTGCCGCGGCAGCCAAACGCTTCCGCCGGGCGGCCGAAGCCCATCCCGATTCGGCCCTCGAACAAGATGCCTTGATGATGGCCGGCGAATCGCTCTTCTTCGCCGACGAGTTGACCGAGGCGGAAGAGCTGTTCGCCCAACTGCAGAAGGATCATCCCCGCAATCGCCATAACGATCGCGTCGCCGCCCGGCTGTTCGAGATCAGTCGTTATTGGATCGAAACCGAAAAAGCCGGCGATCGGAGTTGGCTGCCGCTCAACTTCTTCGATCCCACCCGGCCTCTCTACGATACCGATGGGCATGCGATCCGCGTCCTCGATAACATCCGCTACAACGATCCCACCGGGTTGCTCTCCGATGACGCGACGATGGCGGCCGGGGTCGAATACCTGCGGAAGGAAAACTTTGAACGCGCCGACGAATTCTTCACCGACCTCCGGGAAGCCTTCCCCGATAGCGACCACCAATTCAACGCGCACCTGCTGGGCCTGCGATGCAAACTGCAGGTCTACGCCGGCCCTTATTACAGCGGCCTGGTGCTCGACGAAGCCGAGACGTTGTTGAGCAAAACGCGTCGCCGTTTCCCCGACCGCTTGCGGGATCGGGAACTGGGCGAAGAACTCGCGAAGATCGCGGCCGAGATCGATCATCGCCAGGCGGAGCGGTTGGCCGTGCGGGCTCGCTTCCGGGAAAAGAAAGCCGAATATGGGGCGGCTCGGTTCTACTACCAGACGCTGCTCGAGGAGCATCCGCAAACCTCCTATGCCGATGAGGCCCAGGAACGCTTGGGCGAGATCGACGACTTGCCAGCGATGCCGCCGAAACGGTTGGCCTGGTTGGCGGACGCCTTCCCCAACGAGCGACGTTCCAAGCCGTTGCTGAAAGGGGACGGCGGATCGATCTTGCGTTAACGATCGATTACCACCCGCCCCCGATTTTTCCCGCCTCCTCCCATGAACGCTTTCGATGGATCGCCTCGCCCCCTTCCTCCCGCCCCCTGCGTGGCCTGATGAAAATCTGCCAACCTGCGGGAACGGCGGCTTGGGTGCTGGTCGATCTCGTTACGCCGAGGGAGCCTCGGCTTCCCCCCTCCCCCTAGCTCCCTCCCCCAACCCGTTCGCGGTAACGTTGTCCATGATGGCAACGTTTTTCGCGCGAACGGGTTGGGGGAGGGGGGACTAAAAAAAGGCTTCGCCTGATGAACAACGGCGGGCAAAACGGCTCCTGCTACGGAAAGATTTTCATCAGCCCGCCCCCAGCACTTGCAGCTTGGTGGCGGTCGTGGGGGGTGCGGGCGACGTGTTGGTTGACGTGTTGGTTGACGACGGGGATGGCGATCGTGGGGCTGGGCGGATGTGCGGGCTACCAATTTGGTCCGCGGGCGCTGTTCCGCAGCGATATCCGCACGGTCCACGTGCCGATCGCCCGCAACGATACCTACCGGCATGATCTCGGCGTCCGCCTGACCGAAGCGGTGATCCGCGAGATCGAAAGCCGGACCCCGTACAAGGTGACCGGCAACCCGAACGCCGATAGCGTGCTGACGATCCGCGTGCTGACCGAGAACAAGCAGGTCTTGACCGAGACGGCGGGAGACGACCCCCGCGCCCTGGACGCCTACGTCAGCGTGCAGGCGGCTTGGGTCGATCGCGGGGGGCAGATGCTGATGCAGAATCGTCTGCTGCCGGGGGAGGATCTGGCGTTGACCTTCGCCAGCCAGACGCGATTGGTCCCCGAAGCGGGACAATCGATCGAGACCGCGTTGCAGCAGGGAATCGATGGGCTGGCCGAGCGGATCGTCTCGCAGATGGAAATCCGCTGGTAGACTAGGCTCTGTCCGAAAAGGACCCCTCATCCTCTCCTTCTCCCCCGCGATCCGCTGCGCGGCGGGGGAGAAGGGACGTAGCGGGGTCGCTACGCGACCAGTTTTTCACTTTTCGGACAGAGCCTAGCCGCTTTTCTCCTGCCCCGGGATCACCATGGCGCGCTGCTGGCAACTTCGTTCGCGTTCCCTGCCGCTGGACGGCGGCCCTCAGGTGATGGGGATCCTGAACGTCACCCCCGATAGTTTCTCCGATGGAGGAAAGCACCGGGCGGTGGTCGCGGCGGTCGAGGCCGCCTTGCAGATGGAAGATGCGGGCGCGGCGATCATCGACATCGGGGGGGAAAGCACGCGTCCCTACAGCGACCCGGTGGCGACCGCGGAGGAACTGCAGCGTGTCGTCCCGGTCCTGGAGCAACTGCAAGGACGCTTGGCGGTGCCGGTCTCGATCGATACCTCCAAGGCAGCGGTGGCGCGGGCGGCCCTCGACCTCGGGGCCGAAATCATCAACGATGTCAGCGGGCTGGAACGCGACCCGGAGATGGGAGCGTTGGCCGCCGCTCGGCAGGCGGGCGTCTGCGTGATGCACATGCAGGGGACCCCGCAAACGATGCAGGACGCGCCGGCCTACGAGAATGTGGTCGAAGAAATCGACGCCTACCTGCAGCAGCGGGCCGCGGCCTGTCTGGCCCTGGGGATCGCCCCGGAACGGATCTGCCTCGATCCAGGCATCGGCTTCGGTAAGACGCATGCCCACAACCTCGCGCTGCTCCGCGGAGTCGGACGTTTCCTGGAGCTTCCCTATCCGCTGTTGATCGGGCATTCCCGCAAAGGGTTTATCGCCCACGTCCTGGACGACCGCACGGTCGATCGGGACGCGGGAACGCTGGGGGTCTCGTTGGCGATGGCGGCAGCGGGCGTCGATTTCCTGCGTGTCCATGACGTGCCGGCGACGGTCCAGGCCCTGCGGTTGTTCCGGGCCTGTCGTGAGGCGTCGCCGCGGTAAGCGGGAGACGGTTCGCCAGCGGGCGGCGCCGCTCGCGGCTGCATCCTTTCCCATTTCGAACCTCCGTCCTGCGATTCGTCATGCATGTGTTAGTCACCGGATGTGGCGGTTTTCTCGGCTCCGAGATCGTCCGGCAGTTGCTCGCGCGGGGAGATCGCGTGCGGGGGATCGCCCGCTCGGCCGCGCCGGAATTGGTCCGCCGGGGGATGGAATCGCAGCAAGGGGACCTGCGGGATCCCGCCACCGCTGCAGCAGCCTGCCGCGGCGTCGACGCCGTGATCCACACCGCGGCCAGGGCGGGAGTCTGGGGGCCGTGGGACGATTACTATCCGATCAACACGGCCGCGACCGAGTACTTGATCGCGGGCTGTCGAGAGGCGGGAGTGGGGGTCTTGGTGTTCAGCAGCAGTCCCAGTGTGACCTTCGACGGCGAGCACCAGCGGGCGATCGACGAGAGTGTCCCTTATCCGTCGCGTTGGTTGTGCGCGTACCCCCAGACCAAGGCGTTGGCGGAGCAAGCCGTGTTGGCGGCCCATGCCCCGGGCACGCTCCACACCGCCGCGCTCCGCCCTCATCTGGTTTGGGGAGAGGATGACCCGCATCTCTTCCCTCGTTTGATCGCGCGGGCCCGGCAAGGGCGGCTGCGGATTGTGGGGGACGGGACCAATCGCATCGATACGGTCCACGTCGTCACTGCCGCCGCCGCGCACCTGAACGCCTTGGACCG
>CAYNVI010000298.1:0-6241 GCA_964400585.1 uncultured Pirellulaceae bacterium
CCGCGAACCGTCGTCGGCCCTTCGGCAAACAAGGCCACCGCGGCGAGCGTCTGCACGGTATCGCTGAGTCGATTCATGTCGAAATCGATCCCTCGAAGAGGGCCCCCGATGACCGTCAGCGAATCGTCGGTCTCCTCAACCTGGCACCCCATCCGCGCCAGTACATCGACAAAGCCGACATCTCCTTGTAACGCCTGACGATGCAGCCCCTCGACGGTAACCTTGCCGCCGGTGATCGCAGCACTCGCCCAGAAGTAGCTGGCGGCCGACGCATCGGGTTCAATCGTGTAGTCGTTTGGCTGGTAGGCACTGGGGGCCTCGATGCCGAACTGTCGCAGCGTCGGCTCGTCCCGCGCGACGGGCACGCCAAAGTCCTCCATCAACCGGCACGTCATCGTCACGTACGGTTTGGAAACGAGTTCGCCGGCCACCTCGATCGTGATCGGATCGTGTGCGAGCGGCGCCGCCAACAAAAGGCCGCTGAGATACTGACTGCTGACCGAACCGGCCACTTCGATCGCCCCGCCGCGCCACCCCAGGCTGTCGATCGCGACGGGAGGGCAACCGCCGGACGATTCCGCTACTGCGGTTCCCTCCAGGACCGGCTGCAACGCGTCGATCAGATCGCCGATCGGTCGCTGGTGCATCCGTTCCACGCCATGCAGGCGATAGCGTCCTCCGGCGGCCGACAGGAGGGCCGTCAGGAAGCGAATCGTCGTCCCGCTGTTGGCGACATAAAGATCGGCGGCCGGCACCAGCGGCTTACCGGCGATCCCTCCGACCTGCAACGTGCCGGCCGCAGCGTCGCTGTCGACCTCGACGCCGATGTGCCGCAAGCTGCGGATCATCACCTCCGTATCTTCACTCTCCAGCGTCCCGCTCAGCACCGACGTGCCTTCCGCCATCGCCGCACAGAGCAGCGCCCGGTTGGTCAAGCTTTTCGAGCCAGGGGGGCGGATCGCCCCGTGGACAGCCTCCCCGGGAATGACTTCGACGGTCGTGGCGGGGGAGGAATCCGCCGGGTTCGCAGAGGAAGCACGATTCAACGTCAAGGATCCTATTCGGAGGTGGAAGCGAGCTTGATCAGGCCTCGTTCGGTCCGGAGGTACAGCGCTTCACCACTGACGGCGGGACTGCCGAGGACCGGTTGCTTGACATCGAACTCGGCGACGATTTCCGCCTCGTCCCCGCGATCGACCACCACCACGCCTTTGCCCGACTGGTCAAAGACATAGATCCCCGAGGCGGTCGCGATCGGCGTCGCCCAGACGCTGCCGATATCGGGAAGACGGGCTTGCCAGGTGACCGAGCCATCGGCCAGATCGCCGGCGACCAGAACGCTGCCGCGGCCACAGTAAACCCGGTTTCCCGCGATCACGGGGCTGCAGCGTTGCGAACGCAGACGGTTATTCTGCCAGGCGACCGACAACGAATCATCGATCAGCCGCAACGCGGTCAACCCCTCGCTGGGGACCAGCAGCAGCGGCGGCGTCCAGGCGCTCGAAGCGGTGGTGTCACAGTTGATGTCCAGCGAATGGAGCGTCTCCCCGTCGTCCGCCGAGAGGACGTCCAACCGCGAAGCGTGCTGGAGTACGAACGCTGCCTCCCCGTCCGGTGTCTCGACCGCGATCGGCGAGGACCAGTTCGAGGACCGCGGCCGCTCCCGCCGCCACAGGGTCGCGCCCGTTTGGGTATCGAGGCCCAAAGCAAACGAGTCGCCTTGGTTTTCCAACTGCACCATCACCACGCCGTCGATCACCGCTGGCGAACTGCTCATGCTGATGTCGTTGCCCGCCTTGGGGTAATCGACCGCCAAGGCGCGGTACCAAAGCACCCGTCCCTCGGCATCGACGCAGACCAGATCGCAAGAACTGAACAGGGCAAAGACATGCTCGCCATCGCTGGCGGGCGTGGGGGACGCGTTGGCACTGGTCGGATGCGTGTAAGGCCGGCCGAGCGAGCGCATCGGCCGCACCCAGCGGCGGACGCCCGTCTGGGCATCAAACCCTTCGACGAAAATATCCCGTTGGTCTTCGCCCCCCGAACCGGTCACGATCACCGTATCGTTCAAGATCACCATGCCTCCGACGCTGCGTCCCGACGTTTCCGCTTGCCAGGCGACGTTTTCCCCTTGATCGACGTCAAACTCGACCGGTGGATGCGCGTCCAACGCGGCCGAGCGGCCTCCCGGCCCCCGGAATCCCAGCCAGCGATCGGCCCCTGCGGCCGACGACGGAAAGACGGCCAGCAGGCTGCCAAACAGCAGCACGCCGAGCCATCCGGCGGCGGGCAGCCCAGGAGAAGACGACCAAGCGAGGGAGCCGCGGTGCCGCTTGTCCCGCTCGTTGCCGATCAACAGGTTCCGCTCGGGCTGGGAGTTCGATTGCATGAAAAGCCTCGAAAGCAAAAGGGAGCGAGTTTACGGTTGCGGCTGCAAGGTGGGATGCAGGGCAGCCCCCTGCGGGTCGGTCAGACGGAACTGGAACTGCCAGTCCTGCGCCCACGATTGAGTCTGGGCATTTTGGCAGATCTTCAGCAGGACGGTGTTGCGTCCCTCTTGCAACGTGCAAGCCGCCGTGTACTGGTCGATCCGCGTCCCCGAATGGTAGACCTCGTTGGCATCGACCAGCGCGCCATTGATCCAGACTTTCGAAGCATTGATGCAGCCGAGCCGCACCTGGGCGGGCCCGCCCTCGGAGACCTCGAATGCCATCCAGGCGTAGGCCGTGGCATCCTTGGCATCGTCGAGGGGTTTGTTCAGGTCGACCATCCCGAGCGAATCGTCCGAGGTGACCGTCTGCCACTGCACCGGCTGGGGCTCGCCCCCGACTTCTTTGCCAGCCACCGTGGCAGCGGCGGTAACGGGGCAGTCGGCCGCGGCAAAGGCCCGTTCGGGGGCGAAGGGAGTATCGAAGCCGCGACCGTCGGTATTATCGAGCGGCCCGACGATCCACCATTGCCGGAACATCCCCAGCGTCTCGGCCAGTTCCACCTCGATCCCGCGTTCATTCAATGCTTTGGCGGCGGTTTTCAACTGGTCGGGATTCCGCCCGTTTGCCAAGGCAATGCGGTAAAGATCGATGGCCTGGGAGGGCTCATCGGCCTCGGCGGCAAGCTCCAAAACCCGCTCGATCGCAGCGAACCGCACCGGCAAGCTGGGGTCATCCGCCGCGCCTTCGAGCAAAGTTTCCTGCAGCGACCCGTCGTTGATCACCAACAGCTGCAAGGCGAGGTAACGGGCCGCTTCGGGTTGGTCGCGATCGTTAAAGAAGGTGAGCAAAGCCTCGCGGGGCAGGGCACCATTGTCGGCGACATCGGCGGCGATCAAACGCAACCAATTCTCCGCCCGCGGGGGCGCTGCACGAAACCCTTCCAGGACTTCGATCAGGCGGCTGGCAGGCAGCTCCGCGAGCCGTCCGGCCGCGGCACTCGCCGAAGCGTTTCCTTGATCGCCCGCCTCCACCGCGGCGATCGCCTGCAGATCGGCGGCCACCGCTGCCGGTGAGGACTCTTGGGCTGCAGCCAGCGGTCCCGCCAGCAGCAGCAGGCTGAACAGGCCCCCACGAGCCATCGCGGCGACCCAGGGGGGGCGCCCGCCGTGGCCTCGCCAGCTCAGCGAGGCTTCTTCAGCCGCCGCGGCCGAGACGGGGAGCGTCCATCGGAACGGAGAAATTCGCTTCACGACCTTGCCTCGTGGGTTGGAGTGCGGAGGTCGAATTCTACCTGGTTCCGATCAGCATGCAACGAAGGCGGCTCACACGGTGTCGCTGCTGATTCGATGCGAGGGGACGACGACCGCCCCCACGATCATCACCATCAGCGTCATCATGTGGGTCAGCCAAGCGAGCTCGCACTGGATGACGGTCCGCAACGTGGCGACCGTCACGAGCGCCAGGGCGGCGAGAAAGAATTGCTGGGCAGGGCGGGCCGCCGGCCCCACGGCCAGACGACTGGCCAGCAACGAGCCGATCCCAAAAATCGGCAAAGCCAACGCATTCAGGCCATCGGCCACCGCGATCAGATCAAACATCCGGAGATTCCCTTCCGCTGGAAGAAGACCGCCCGGCATTCCTTGCCCGGCAGCTCGGTTGGGCGATATCCCTCGCCGCCGCCAACTCTCCGCAATATGCCCGGCAGCCGGAAGCTCATTCTTGAGCCGAAGCAGGATTTTTTTCGGAAAAGTCACGCCGCCCGCCCCTGCTTCATCCCTAACCGGCAAAGTTTCGCTCAATTCGCCCGCCGCCGCCGCCGATAACAACAGGCATCCGGACTCGGTTCCTTCCCCGGCACGCGGTTGCAGTCATGCTTGCTTTGCGAACAGCTCAATACCTCTCCCTCGCCCTCTGCCTCTTGCTGCTGACGGGGTGCACCCTCTGCACCAATTGCGAGGACGAAGCTTACCCCTCCTATGGAGGCATCTGGCAGCGAACCGACCGCTTCCATGGACGGGTGGGAAGCGTGTTTGCCCCGGCGGGCGCCAAAGTCGCCACCACCGCAACGGCCAGCGACGCGGCCCCCCGCGACGGGGAAGGGGACGCAGGCGGAGACTACGAGGCACTCCCTCCCGCTACGGTCGGCCCGGATGACACGGATCCTGAAGCCTCGGCTCCCCGGCGGTCCGGAGACGACGAGGAAGGCGAGCTACCGGAGGAGTCGGGACAACTCGAAGCGGTCGATGTCGAATTCCCCCCGCCTGGCTCGTTCTCTCGGTAGAGACCGGTCCTTTGACCGGTTTCGGCGCTAGCCGCCGGCCCGTCGCGGAAAGGCCGGGGGGGTAGAGCCCAACCCGCTCAGCAAAAGTACCGCTGTCCAGCTAGGGTGCCCGCCGCGCGTCGGGGCGGGCAGTGTTTTCGGCAGGCTGCGTGCTTTCGGCAGGCCGCGTGGCAGCTTCGGCCGCCCACGCCTCGGGGGGCAGACCCGCCACCTCGACCCGCACCCCCGCCTGGCGTTCGGTCGCCTGCACGGCAAGGACCCCGGTCGCATCCTCGCCTTCGCTCGCCGCCAGGGCCGCTTCCCTGCCGGCGACAAACCAGCCGGTCGCCAAGGCATCAGCACGGGCGGCCGAAGCGGTCACCACCGTCAGCGCCTCGAGATCTCCGGCAGGCCATCCCGTCCGCGGATCGATCACGTGTCCGTAGCGTTTGCCGCGGTGATGAAAGAACTGCTTCCCGGGACCACTGGTCGCCAGCGCCTGGTCGCGCAGCCCGATGCCGCCGAGCCGGCGACGAGGATGCTTGGGATGGGTCACCCCGATCCGCCAGCCGCGCCCGGGCGACTCCTCGGGATCGGCATCTCCCTGCGCCAGGACGCTGCTCTGCCCGCCGTGGATCAGAAAATGCTCCACGCCCGCCTCCCGCAGCGCATCGGCGACCTGATCGAGGGCGTAGCCTTTGCCGATCGCCCCCAGATTGATCTGCATGCCGGGCACCGTGAATCGCACCGTCCGCGATCCGGGATCGAACTGCAATTTTTGCCAACCGACCCGCTGCAAAGCGGCGGCGATCTCGGCTTCCGTCGGTTTGCGACCGGCGCGTCGCAGGAAGCCCCAGGCATCGACCAGCGGACCGGCGGTGACGTCGAACGCCCCCGCGGTTTCGGCGGCCAGCGAGGCGGCGAGCGTGAGCACCTCCCAAGTCGGCTGGCTGACATGGACCGGGGCGTCGGCCGCTTGTCGATTGAGCGCAGAAATCTCGCTGGCGGGATCATAGACACTCAGACGCTGCTCCCATGCCTCGACCGCGTCGAGCGCCTCGACGGCCAGATCCACCGACGCGCGTGACGCCGCGGTCGCCGCCGACCGCGGCAGGAGGACGACGAAATCGGTGGCCATCGCCCGCCGGCGGACTTCGGTCAGGAGGCCGTTGCCGCCGGAGGAGGCGGGAGCAGGGGAGCAATTCATCGAAGGCGGCTGCGAAGCGGAGCGGGGGGCAAGGGGAGGAGCGTGCTGGATCGGATCATTGTGCGAACGCCTCGACCGGAGGCGATTTCCTCGGCGGGAGACGAACCTCAGAAAGCCTCCCATGGTCATTGTAAGAAGCGGCCAAAGCGGGTTGCAGAGCGAGGCCGAATCAAGCAAAATCATTTTCACGTCGGAGAAAGCCTCCGGCAGCGGTCGGTGTCCCCGGCCGCAGACAATGCGGAAACGGAGCGGTGGCTGAGTGGTCGAAAGCGCCGGTTTGCTAAATCGGTGAAGGTGTCAAAGCCTTCCGCAGGTTCGAATCCTGTCCGCTCCGCTTGCAGG
>CAYNVI010000299.1:0-6227 GCA_964400585.1 uncultured Pirellulaceae bacterium
ATCGCGGATATCGATCCCGTCTTTGACGCTGGTCGTAAACTTTTCGGTCGTCGCCAGGTCGGCCCCCGTGATCGCTTTCGCCCGATCGAATACGCGGGCCCGAAAGTTTTCGATCCGCACGTCCTCCGGCGGGTAGCTGCATTGCCGGTACGGGTTCCAGCGGTATTCCCAACTGGCCGCTTCATCCCGCGTCGGTCGCCGCTGCAATTCGACGGTCTGCCAAGTCGTCTCAGGTCCGGGCAAGCGGCTGACCAGCGGGACCGTTTCGCCGTCCGGCAGCCGACACTGGTCGATGCCCAGAGTGACCGACGGCGCCTCCTGGTTGCTGCGACCGTAGGGGTAGGCGCGGGCGGTTTCCACCAGATGGAGGGCAAACTGGTCGCCCAAGATCTGCTTCGACGCGGTCACCATCGTGTACAGGTCGGGCGTCATGCGGCGCGCGATCAGCGATAGATTGCGGATGTACTTCAGGCACTGCGAAAGCAGCAGCGGGGTGATCCGCCGGGCGCGGCGCCCCAGCTCCGTCCGGTAGGCATCGCGACTGGCCATCAGCAATTGCTTGACGCCGTCGATCGAGAGGTTCTCGTCGTCTTCCAACTCGGCCCGAGCCCGTTCGTAAAGACCGGTGATGTAGGGGATCTCGCCGAACAGAAACAGCAGGCTCCGCGGATCGAGCTCGTACCGCTGCGGCGGTTCCACAACGTCCTCCGCCGGCAGCGTCTCGACACCCGCCTGGTACTGCTGGCGGATCCAAGGCCAATGCAGCACGCTGCAGACGAACAAGATGCGGTCGTACTGCCGCTCGAGCTCGCCAAGCCGCCAGGCCATGTATTCCAACCGATCGCGGGTCTGCCGATCGGGCGGACGAGGGATCCCCGGCAAGAGGGCGGCGGCAAACCGCTCCGGGGCGACATGCCGCAATGCATACGGGTCGGGCATCGTCGCCGACATCGGCATGAACGGGTCGGTTTCCAGATCGACGAAAGCCCGCGGGACATGCTCGCCCAGGGCCGCCCGAATCGCCATGATCACCGGCTGGCAGGGATCGATCGGCACGTAACTGAGGGGCACCGATTCCTCGTCCCCGTCGGCCTCGTCCTCCTCCGACCAGTCCGCATCCCCCTCGGCCGACCATGGTTCGGGCGTCCAACCGGTCGGCTCCGCCCATTCCGACGGCTCGAATCGTTGCCTTGCCGGTTGGATGACGATCCCCGGCTGCGGTAATTGCAGGACCGCTTCCTCGACCTGTTCCTGGAACGAGGCCGGCAGCGGAACCGCCACACAATCGAAGTCGTATTCGAGCATCCAGCGGCGCACGGTCAGGGCGCACTGGCCACTCCCGTGGATCACCGGCAAGACGGCGATCTTGGGACCAAGCCGCAGTAATTCAGGAACCCCCTCGGGCATCGTCGCACCTGTCTGCATGATTTGTTTCCGCTGATGCCCTCAAGATACCATCACCGGTCGCCCGTGGGGGCCCGCCAATCATCGTCCCCGGACGCCCGCCTCCCCGTCCACCACCCGATCGCCGCCCGATTGGCGGGAGATTTGCGGGTTGGCGGGAGATTTGCGGGTTGGCGGGAGATTTGCGGGGACGAGTTGCCGGGGTGTTGCGATCGCCCCGCGGATTCTAAAACCTGCTCGTGGTTCCTGGACGTCGTCGCGTTGGACGTCGTTGCGCTGAACGTTGTTGCTCCTGGACGCTTGCCCCGTTTTTTGATCGGTCACCATGCATCGAACCGCCTCCCGCTGGACTGTACGCGACGCCGCCGAGCTCTACGACGTGAGCCGCTGGGGCGCCGGGTATTTCTCGATCGGGGAAAACGGACACCTGCATGTCCACCCCGACCGGGACGCCGACCGCGCGGTCGATTTGAAGGCCTTGGTCGAACAGCTGGAACAACGTGACCTCGGCCTCCCGATCCTGCTCCGTTTCAACGGCATCCTCCGTGATCGCCTCGAATCGATCCACCATAGCTTCCAGGAAGCGATCCAGAGGTACGGCTATCAAGGCCAGTACCACTGTATCTATCCGATCAAAGTGAATCAGCAGCGGGAGGTGGTGGAGCAGGTCGTCCACCACGGCAACCCCCTTGGGTTCGGCCTGGAAGCGGGCAGCAAACCCGAATTGCTCGCCGTGATCGCCACCGCCCCCGCCGAGATGCCGATCATCTGCAATGGCTTCAAGGATCACGAGTTCATCGAGATGGCGATGATCGCCCGCAAAATGGGACGGCAGATCATCACCGTGGTGGAGAAGTACAGCGAACTGGAACTGATCCTCGAGCACGCCGAAGCGTTGCAAGTTGCCCCGCAGATCGGCTTCCGCGTAAAACTCGCCTCCTCGGGGTCAGGACGATGGCAATCCTCCGGCGGCTACCGGTCGAAGTTCGGCTTGACGGTCGGCGAAATCCTGCGGGCGCTCGACACGTTGGCGGCCCGCGGGATGGCCGCATGCTGCGAGTTGCTTCACTTTCATCTCGGCAGCCAGATCACCAACATCCGCCGCGTCAAGGCGGCGATCAATGAAGCAGCGCGGATCTACGTGTCGTTGCGGGCACGCGCTCCCGGGCTCCGCTTCCTCGATGTCGGCGGGGGCCTCGGGGTCGACTACGACGGCTCGCGGACGAACTTCGATTCGAGCATGAACTACACGATGCAGGAATACGCCAACGACGTGGTCTACCACATCCAGGCGATTTGCGACGAAGCGGAGGTGCCCCATCCCAACATCATCAGCGAAAGCGGTCGCGCGATCGCGGCCCACCACAGCCTGCTGGTCTTCAATACGCTGGGAGTGACCCGGCCGGGCGACGCAAACCAGCTCCCCCAGGAAGCCGACGCCTCGTGGGAACAACCGGTCCTCGATCTCTGGTACGCCTTGGCGGACCTGACGGCCAAGAATGCCCTGGAAACGTTTCACGACGCCCAGGTCGCCTGGGACATGGCGATGAACCTGTTCGGGGCCGGCTACCTCGGCCTGGAACAGCGCGTGCTCGCCGAGAACCTCTACTTTCAGATCTGCCACAAGCTCGAACAATTGACGCACACGCTGGAGGATGTCCCCGAAGAATTGCAGGGACTCAAGCGGATGCTCTCGGATACCTACTTTTGTAACTTTTCGCTCTTTCAGTCGATGCCCGATAGCTGGGCGATCCATCAGCTCTTCCCGGTGATGCCGATCCACCGCCTCGATCAACGGCCGACGCGAGAAGCCGTGCTGGGCGACATCACCTGCGACAGCGATGGCAAAATCGACACCTTCATCGACCGCCGCGACGTGAAACGGAGCCTCCCGCTGCACGAGTTCGACGGATCGCCTTATCTGTTGGCGGCTTTTCTGGTGGGGGCCTATCAAGAGATCCTGGGAGACCTGCACAACCTGTTCGGCGACACGCACGCGGTCCATGTCGATTGCACCGAAGCAACCCCCGCGATCCAGGCGGTGGTCGAAGGCGATACCGTCCGCGAGGTCCTGGAGTACGTGCAATACGATGCGTGCGAGCTCACCGACCGGCTGCGTGCCTCGATCGATCAAGCCCAACAAGCGGGGCGGCTCGAAACGGAGCATGCCGACCGGTTCCTGGCGTTCTTCGAGGACGCGCTCGACGGCTATACCTATTTGGAAGGGCCTCCCAAAGGCCGCGAATGAGCCGCCGGCCGGCGGCTCAGATGTCGCCGATCCCCTCGTCGTCGTCCTCTTCACGGCCCGCCTCCAACAACTCGACCGGAGGCGTACTCCCGTCCTCCGGGATCCAGCGAATCGTCGCCCGCGGCGGATCGGACAACCCGTCGTCGCATTCAAACGCTTGCCATGCGACATCGCCGGGACCGTCGGCCGTGTCCCCTTCGCTCACCCCTTCCTCCGCGGTCAGCAGGAACAGCGAAGCATTGCGAAGAAACAGATGGACGTCGGTCGGATCGTACTCTTCGGATTGAAAGAGGGCTTCGAGATCGGGGATATCGAGCTGGCCGTTGCCGATCGTATCCATCAGCGACCATGCTTCATCGGCCCGGAACAGCCGAATGTTCGTCCACATGTCGAGCGGCGGCAGCTCATGGGCCCAGGCAAAGTTCAGCCCTTCCCGCAACCCTTCGGCGTCGCGGAGCAACTCGCCGCCGGGATTGAAGTAGCAGATCGCTTCGGGCAGCTCCAGCAGGCGGGTCACGATCTTGGTGAGGAAGTCCAGTTCCGCGATCGGGTCGTAATCGTCCGGCACCAACGGTGCCTCCGAGTTGTCCGCGTCCTCGTCCCCCACCAACACGTAGCTCGACAAGATCCGCACGTGGGCGACATGTTCGGGGGCCTCGGTCCGGCCTTCCTCCCATTCCCACGTCTGCTCGACCGCCCGTTCCAAGCAGCCGGGAAAGGCGAGCGGGCCGAATTGCCCCAACGACCAGGCGACAAACAAGTCGGGCTCGTCGCTCGGATCCCCCATCGCGTCGGGCCAGGGCTCGTCGCTGTTGGTCACCAGCACGTGGCCTTCCACCTCGGGGCGAAAAGGGATCACCAGCGTGGTCGGCGGATTGTCGCCCTCGGGCTCCTGCTGCCCCGCGATCTCGAAGTCCCGCAATGCCTCACGGAGGCGGTCGAGCGAAACCGGCTGGCGCAACAGCACGGCCAATCCTTGTGTAAATAATCCTTTGGCCACAACAGGCCCCCTTCGCAACTCGTTGGAATGGATCCCCCCTTTTGTAACGGAGGGGACCAGGATCGACGAGGCGCCACCCCCCGATCCGCCGGCCCTGGCAAGCAGCCGGCTCAAGCAGCCCGCGCAGGCAGCCCGCTCAAGCAGCCCGCGCAGGCAAGCCGCTCAGGCGGCTCGCGCAGGTGGCTCGATCAAGCCGCCTGCCGCCGCCTCGGACGCCGGCAGGACCGCCGGCGGCTGACGGCGCGGTGCAGCCTTGATCCCCAGCAGTCGGCCTAACGCCCGCCCCCGGACCACCCCCTCGAACAGCAACAGGGAAGCCCCCACGGAGACGGCAAAGGCGAGCAAGGTTTTCAGCCAGGGGGGCCCTCCAGGCCAAGCAACTTTCAGGTCGATGTGGGCCAACGCGATCAGGCAGTGATGCGACAAGTACACCCACAGCGAGGCGGCCGAGAGATAACGGATGACCGGACCCGCCGGGGATTGCCGACGCACCACCAAGCCGTGCAATCCGAAGCTGATCGTCCAAGCCGCGAGCGCGGTGCTCCCCGCCATCACGCCGCGTGTCAGCACAGCCGACGATCCCTCCAGCCAGGCCAGCCCCGTCCACACGGCCAGGCTTCCTGCCAACAATCCGCCGAGCAGCAGCCGCGGGGCGAGGCGAGCGAGCTGGTGGAGCTCGGGATCCCGATGCGCCAGCCAGACGCCTCCGCCAAAGAAGGTGCCGCAGTAAAGCCACTTCGATGCGAAGGGAAGGAAGGCATGTTGAAACCCGAAGACCACCTCGGGCACCCAGCCGATCGTCACCGCGCTGGCGATCACAAGCATCCCCAAGACCAGCCGTCCCGGTGGCCGCAACAGCGGACTGGGCCGCCAGCGTTCCCAGAGACGGGCAAGGCCGGCATAGCTGACGATGTAGAGGAAGAGGTAGGGCAAAAACCAAAGGTGGGCAAAGCCCCACAACTCTTGCTTGGTCACGCCCTCAAAAGCCAAACTCCGCAGTTTTCGCGGTACAATGCGGTCTTCGATCAGCCAGCCGGTCAGCCATACGTACAGACTCAGCGGCAACAACACGATCACGGCGAAAGCGAAAGGGACCATCAAGCCGAGAAACCGATGCCGCACCAGACCCCAGGCCCCCCAGCGCTGATAAAGCCCCAAGGCAAAGAAGCCGGCCATCACCAGAAACAACGGCATCACGAATAGTTCGATCCCCCAAAAGAGGAGATCAACAGACCGGCTGGTCGATTCATGCACCGGCCAGCAAAGCCCGGGCATGGAGTGCGCCGCATAGGGGACACACGCATGCAATAAGACCACCCACGCGGTCGCGGCCACGCGAAGGCACTCCAAGGGAGCGATGCGAGGGCGAGCGTCGGGGGCAGGCATGCAGCGGGTCCTTCCTGAGCAACAACGGCGCGATCCTACTCAGATTGCGGGCGCGGCGAAAAGATGGATTTCGCTCGCTGCCCCCCTGCCGACCCCTTTTCCTCGTCTTCCCTCTCGGCGTCATCCCCATGCCCGCTTCGTTGCCCCCCTCGCTCGCTTCGCTCTCCCCCGACTCGCCCGACTACGCCG
>CAYNVI010000300.1:0-6222 GCA_964400585.1 uncultured Pirellulaceae bacterium
CCACGACATCCCGGCGATCCTGGCCGAAGCGGATATCCTGCTGCTGACCAGAATCAGTGAAGGGATCCCTTTGATGGTGATCGAGGGGATGGCGGCCGGACTGCCGATCGTCTCGACCGACGTCGGCGGGTTGAGCGAGATCATCGCGGACCAGACGCACGGCTTCCTGCAACCGGCCGGCGATGCCGGCGGCTTGGCACGACGGCTTGGCCAGCTTGCCCGCGACGCAGGATTGCGGCAACGGATGGGCGAAGCGGGGCGCCATCGCGCGCGGCAGCTGTTTTCCGAGGAGACGATGCATGGCAAGTACGAGGAACGGATCGCGCGGATGTTGGCAGGTGCCTACGGCCGAAAACTGTTTCTGTCCCGTTAGGAAGCCCTGAGATATGCTCACGAACCCCCCTGCTCCGCCGATGCGCCCTCCAGAGCCGAGACAGGATGCGGCCTCCCAGCCCCGGCCTCAGGTCCCCTCGAGCGACGCGCCGGGCAGCCGAGGGATCGCGATCTTTGACCTCGACGGGACCCTGACCACCCGTGACTCCTTCCTGGCGTTCTTGCTGACCTTTGGCCGCCGGCATCGGCGGTACGCTTCGCTCATGCGGACGCCGCCCCGGTTGGCTTCCTACCTGGCACGACGCATTCGCGACGAGCAATTGAAGGAAGCCTTGATTCGCGACTACCTGGCTGGCTGTGACGCCGAACAGGTGGCCGAGCATGCGGGGTGGTTTTGTGACTGCTGGCTGCCTCGCTTTCTCCACCCGATCGGTTTTCCCTTGTTGGAGGCCCATCGGGCGCGAGGGGACCGGCTGGTGTTGCTTTCCGCGGGACCTTCGGTGTTCGTCCCTCGGATCGCGGCGGCGCTCGGAATCGCGGAGGTCGTGTGCACGACCATCGCGACCGACGCCGGACGCTGGACCGGCACGATCGTGGGGGGGAACTGCAAGGGCGGCCGCAAGCTGGAACGCTTGCAGGCTCACCTCCGCGTCTCGCATCCGCCGCCGCAATCGTTCGCCTATGGCGATTCCCGCAGCGACCGCTTTGTTCTCGAGTGGGTCGAGCACGGTGCGTGGATCCGCCGCAGGAAAATGTGTCCCTTGCAATCGACAACGCGGTTTCCGGTGCGACCGAAGGAGACGGCATGATCGGCCTGCTTCCTCGCACGTCGGCCAACAAGCTGCTTGTCTTCTCGGATGACTGGGGGCGGCACCCGAGCAGCTGCCAGCATCTGATCGGCAAGCTCCTTCCCGCGCGGCAGGTCACTTGGGTCAACACGATCGGGATGCGTCCGCCCCGCTGGGATCGCGTGACGATCCAACGCGGCTTTGAGAAGATGACGGGCTGGATGCAGGGGCGCGCGTCCTCCGCGGCCCAGCGGATGCAAACGTTTCCCGAACCGCTGCAACTGATCGATGCCAAGATGTGGCCTTGGATGACCCACCGCTGGGATCGCTGGCTGAACCAACGGTTGCTGCAGCGCCAATTGATGACGGCGGCCGAGGACGCGATTGCGGTCACGACGATCCCGCTCGTCGCCGACCTGATCGGTCGCTTGCCCGTCCGCCGCTGGGTTTATTACTGCGTCGATGATTTCTCCGTTTGGCCGGGGCTCGATCACCGAGCGGTGGGAACGCTGGAAACGCGATTGATCGAGCGGGTCGATGGTGTGGTGGCGGCGAGCGAAAATCTGCAGGCACGCGTGCGGGAGATTCGGCCGGACTGCAGCCTGTTAACCCATGGGGTCGACCTCGCGCACTGGCAAGACGCCCACCCGGTCGATTGGCAGGCGGAGGGCATCGAGGCCCCGGTCTATCTGTTTTGGGGAGTCATCGATCAGCGGATGGATGTGGCGTTCCTGCAAAGGCTAGGTCAGATGATGACAAAGGGGACGATCCTGCTGGTCGGTCCCGCCCAGAATCCTGATCCGCGGCTTGACGCCGTCCCGCGGCTGCGTCAGTGGGGGGCGGTGCCGTACTGCGAACTCCCGTCGCTGGCGGCCGCGGCCGACGTCTTGATCATGCCCTATATCGATGCCGCCGTGACCCGCGCGATGCAGCCGCTGAAGATGAAGGAGTACCTGGCGACGGGGCTGCCGCTCGTGGCCCGTCGACTGCCAGCCCTGTGGCGGTGGGAAACGAATGCGGCGTTGGTCGATGACGCCGAGGACTTTGCCGCGCAGGTCTTGGCAGCGGGCAAGCCGAGCCATTTGCTGGCGGGTGGGCTGCCGCTGGATCTCGCACAGGAATCGTGGGAGGCGAAGGCGGAGCGCTTTTGCGAAGTGCTTGACCAGGAGGGAAAGCGATGAGTGAGCTCGTGGCGGTTCCCGACGAATCGGATCAGCGCGCTGATGGAAAGACCACGGAGCGGTCGGCTGCGGCTCCTGCCCCGCTGGTGTTGCACGCGCGGATTGTGACCGATACCGGCGGAGGACCCGACAAAACGATCCTCCATTCTCCCCGTTTCCTCCGCCAGCACGGGATCGCTTCACGCTGCCTGTTCCTCCGTCCCCCAGGCGATGCGGGATTTGAAATCCTCCGTCAGCGGGCCCGCCTGGCCGAGGCCCCGCTCGTGGAGATCGAGGATCGTGGCCGGATCGATGGGCGGGCGATCGCCCAGACGATCCGCTACTGCCGGCGTCATCAGGTGCGTATCTGGCACGCTCACGATTACAAGACGAATTTGATCGGATTGATCGCCCGCCGCTTTCATCCGATGCAGCTGGTGACCACGGCCCACGGTTGGGGCGAAGACGCAGGACCGATGCGACTTTATTACTGGCTGGAAAAGCGGTTTTGGATCCCCCGCTACGACCGCGCGATCTTTGTGTCGCCGGCGTTGGCCGAGACCTGCCGCTTGGCGGGGACCTCGGCCGCCCGCAGTCGCTTGATCGAAAACGCGATCGATACCGACCAATTCGTTCGGCGTCGGTCAGTCTCCGAGGCCAAAGCGACACAATCGGGAATCGGCGACGACGAATTGGTGATCGGGGCGCTCGGACGGCTCTCTCCCGAAAAAGGCTTCGATCGATTGATCGAGGCCTTTGTGCAACTGCGGCAGCGGGGATTGCAGGCGAGGTTGCGGATCGCCGGGGAAGGTCCCGCACGCGCCGCCTTGGAAAAACGCATCGCCGCCTCGGGGCATGCGGACCGCATCGAGCTGCTGGGGTTCTGCGCCGATACCCGGGCCTTCCTGGAGCGGCTGGACCTGTTTGTGCTGAGCAGTCTGCGCGAGGGGCTGCCCAATGCGTTACTGGAAGCGATGGCGATGGAGGTGCCGGTGGTGGCCACGCGCGTCGGCGGGGTGCCACGTGTCGTCCGCCACGGGACCAATGGTTTGCTGGTCGAACCGGGGGACCGGGAACGCTTGACCGAAGCGATCGAGACGCTGGCACGATCGCCCGAGCGTCGTCGTCGGTTCGCCGCTGCCGGGCTCGCGACGATCCGTTCCGACTGGTCGTTTGGCCGCCGTATGGAAGCGATGGTCGCCGTCTATCGCGAACTGTTGGCGGTGCCCTGATGCGATCGCGGTTTTCACATCGGTTCCAGCGGATGCAAGGCAACGGGGCGTGACCTACTTGCCAGTGAGGACGCCGCCCGCAGCGGTGCCTGCCACGCCGCCGCAGGAATGCCAGACGGATGAGCACGTCCAGCGGGGCGCGGCCGCGAGCGGAAGCAAGGAACCGCTCGATCGCCGGTGGTGGATCCTGCTGACCGCCGGTTGGGCGCTGCTGACCGTATTGGGCTCGTGGGTGCCCTTTCACTTCGTCCCGGCCAGGGCCGAGGACGCGTGGCGCCTCTGGTGGGCCAACGGTTCCTGGCAAACCCAAGCCGCTTCCGATCTGGCGGTCAATCTCTTGCTCGGCGTGCCGCTCGGTTTTGGCGGCGTCCTCTGTGCCCGTCGGTCCCGTGCCCGCCGGCCCGTGTCCCGTCACGGCGGTAGACGATGGTCGCTGGCAAGCCTGCTGGGGGTCGTGGTCGTGTGTGGACTGGTGGCCGTTTGGGCGACCTTTGTCGAAGTGGGGCAGCATTGGTTTCGAGACCGGGTGCCTTCGCGCGCCGATACGTTGGCGCAGGCGTTGGGTGGGGCCCTCGGGGCGATCACGGCCTGGGCGGGCGGCGATTGGTTTGCCGAACGGCTGACGGTGGCCTGGGGACGGCGGCGTGAACAGGCGCCATGGGAAGCCTGGCTCGATCTCTATGTCCTCGGCTACGTGGCCTGGATGTTGATCCCCTTCCTCCCGCTGCTGTCGTTCGGGGCGCTGCAAGACAAATGGCGGAGGGGAGGCATCCGGTTGTCGCTTGGCGAAATCTGGTTGGCAGACCAGCCAGCGGCCCTCTATACCGCGTTGGTGGCGACCCCCACGGCGTTCCCGATTGGAGCCGCATTTGCCTTCTGGTTTCGCGCGATGCAAGGGCCGCTTCGCTGGGCGACCGCGACCTTGGGAGCGATTTTAGCGGTGGTTTCGTTGGAGCTGGCCCAGACATTCGTCGCGACGCGGACGGTGGCGGTCGATGATGCCCTCTGGTCGGCGATCGGGGCGGCGGCCGGCGTCGGCTTGATCGGGCATCGCGCGGGGTTGTCGGTCGGCACCGCGCGGACCCTCTCGGCGGCCCCGGCATTGGCGATGCTGGCCTGCCTGTACGCCCTGGGGTACCTCCTCCTGGCGGCATTTCCCTTTGCTTGGATCGAATCCCCCGTGGTGCTGCAAACGCGTTGGACGCAGCTCTGGACGTTTGGCAGGGCGGAGCTGCTGGGGGGGAACGACCTCCTTCGCGTCACCAACTGGCTGGCGGCGGCGGTCGGTTCGGCACCGCTGGGGGCGTTGGCGGCGGGGGCGGCCACGCAGGCCTGCCGTCACCGACGAGCCGCCGCGGGGCTGGCGATGTTTGCAGTGGTGTCCGTCTGCGTGGCCGCCGAACTGGTCCAGCTGCTGACGCGAGAACGGACGCCCAGCCTGCTCGATCTGGCGGTCCGTCTGCTGGGGGCCGTACTGGGCGGCGTCGTCGCGTGGCAGTGGTTGCGTTGGCGCGACCGGTTGTGGGCGGAGGCGAGCCGTGCCCGCGGCGGTTGAAGGCGGCGGTTGCGACGCAGCGCGTGCGTGCTGGCGCGCTCGGCGGGGGCTCCGGGAAACTTGGGAAATCCCCCCGGAAGTTGCTTGCCCACCCCCAATGCACCGGTAGGATGAAAGGTATGACCACTCGCATTTTCCTTACCGTTTGTTTCCTGATACTCGGCGGGACCACCGCGCGAGCCGGGCTGATGGTCGGGGAGATGCAGGCGGTGGATACGGCAGGCAGCGAGGCGTTGATCGAGCCGCTCGCCTGGCCTGCGGATCAGCCGCCAGCGGAGGCGGATGCGGTGGCTTGGGACGACCTGCATGGCGATCTCGCCGTCGTCCCTCCCCCTTCGCCCTCGGCGGCGAACGCCGCGACGCTGGTCGGATGGAGTGCGATCGTGGCGATCCCGGGGCTTGCCTGGTGGTTGTCGATCGGCAACAGCATGCTGCCGCCCCCACCTCTTCTGGATGGTCTCCTTAAACCTTCGTAATGGAAAGCATTCAGTTGTTACGTTGCTTTCTGTTTTACGAAGTTTTTTTGAGGAGAGACTCTGATGTCACGTTCAATCTTTTTGACCATGTTCGCAGGCTTTGCCGTTTTGGCGTTTTTGCCTGCTCAGGTCGCCCATGCGGGATTGTTTGGAAGTAAGTTGACGATCGACGGTGATGTCGACACTGTCGACGACAATAGCCGTGCTTTTTACTTCGACAAGGATGGTAACGATCTGTTTAGTACCGGTGACGAATACGTCAGCATTGTCCGGATGGACGCGTTTAATGGAACGAATGTCAATTCGGACGAATTGATTTTCGGTGCTTACGCGGTCGAGCTTACCGATTCCCCGTTGGCGGGCGTCTTTAACACGGCGGCGGCGACCGGTGCGAACAGCTTGCAGACGCTGCTGGATGACGCGTTAGAACCAGGGAGTTTCGCATTCAACGGCTCCGAGTTCTTCGCGGTTCTTTCGAAGCAGTCGAGCCTTTCCGCCGACAATCCGTTTGCGAGCGACTCCAGTCCCGTCAGCAACCTCAGTACGCTGATGACGGGCGCTAACGGCTGGGAACTGGAAATGATCGCCGGATTCGACGGTGTCGATGACTTCCTCCAGTTCGGATTCATTGACAGTGGCGTGGACCTCATAGATAGTGCTTCTAATGGGGGAAACGGT
>CAYNVI010000301.1:0-6206 GCA_964400585.1 uncultured Pirellulaceae bacterium
GCCTGGTCGGGGCGGCCGCCGCCCCGAATCGGCAAGCCGGCACGGATCCGCTAGGATGAGTTCTGGGACAGGCTCGCAGCGCCGCGAGCCGCGTCGCCGAGCGTCGGCGTTCCCCAGTCGGATCCTCCAAAGGTGCAACGGTGCAGCAGATCAAAGGCATGTTACGGGATACGTGGTGGCTGTGGCTTATCTTCTGCGTGATGACGACCTTCCTGGTCTTCCTGATCAGCCCCTTCTTTGCGTTGATCTATCCGGTCCTGTTGGTCGTGCTGGTCTACTTCGCCCTGGGACGCTACGACGAACACGGCCAGGAACGTCAAGATTTTTGATCGCGGGGAGCGACACGGCGCGACCAGCTTTCTGAGTTTTCCGACAGAGCCTACCTGGACAGCGTCCCTTTTCGATCCAAATGCCGTCTTGCACGGTGCGTATCGGTCATTTGAGCGGTTTCGGTGCTAGCCGCCGGCCCCTCGCGGAAAGGCCGGGGGCTAGCGAGCAATCCGCTCACAACAAGTGGCGCTGTCCAGCTACGCCAGTTGCCGCAGCTGCCGGTAAGCATCTCCCAGCCAGGCGACCGCCTGGTCGATCTCCGCTTCGCAGTTATCGCGTCCGATCCCGAACCGCAGGCTGGAGCGAGACTCCGCCTCGCTCAAACCGATCGCCGCGAGCACGTGGCTGGGCGCCGGATCGACCGAACTACACGCCGATCCGCTCGAGCAGCAAAGGCGGGGAATGGCTGACATCAAGGCCTCCCCCTCGACCCCGGGAAAGCGGACGTTCAGGTTCCCGGGCAGCCGCGCTGCGGACAACGCCGGACCATTCAAGGCGACCCCCTCGATCTGCTGCTGCAGTCCGGCCCACAGGCGATCCCGGAGGGCAGCGATCCGTGGCTGCACGGCGCCTTGTTCGTGGGCTGCCAAGCGGAGAGCCGCGGCCATCCCGACGATCCCCGGCGGGTTGAGGGTCCCACTGCGGAGACCAGCCTGTTGACCCCCGCCTTCGATTAAAGGAAGCAGGCGCACCCGTTGGCCGCGGCGGCGAACAAATAGCAGTCCCGTTCCTTTCGGACCATAAAACTTGTGCGCCGAGGCGCTCAATAGATCGACTTCGGTCTCTCGCACATCGACCGGCAGCCGCCCGACCGCCTGCGTCGCGTCGGTATGCAAGAGAGCGCCGACGGCATGGCACCGCGCCGCGATTTCCTGCATCGGCTGGACGACCCCGATTTCGTTGTTGGCCCACATCACCGAGACCAACGCGGTCTGCTCATCGAGCTGCTCGGTCAAACGCTGCAAGTCGATCTCCCCGGGGGTCTCGGCAGTTTGGGGCGCAACCGCCAGGCGATGGACTTCAAAGCCTGCGGCTGCCAGCCGATGGAAAGGATCCAGGACCGCGGGGTGCTCGCTTTGGACCGTGATGATCTTCCGCCGTGTTTGTCGCGGATGGCGGCAGACGCCCATGATCGCCAGGTTGTTGCTTTCGGTCGCGCCGCTGGTGAACACGACTTCGTCGGCATCGGCATGCAGCACGTTGGCGATCTCGGCGGTCGCTGCGGCCACCCCTTCGGCCGCTTCGCGACCAGCCTGGTGCGGGCTGTGCGGATTTCCAAAACACTCGCCCCACCAAGGCGACATCGCTTCCACCACTTCGGCCCGACAGGGGGTGGTGGCGTGATGGTCGAGATAGATCCAGTCGGGCATCGAGCAAACCAGCAAAGGGGAACCGAGGGATCGTAGGGGAAGGTTCAAGCATCGCGGCCGCTGTTCGGAACCCTC
Source organism: uncultured Pirellulaceae bacterium (assembly GCA_964400585.1). Taxonomy (GTDB): domain Bacteria; phylum Planctomycetota; class Planctomycetia; order Pirellulales; family Pirellulaceae; genus CAYNVI01. Next base: position 1,776 of record CAYNVI010000301.1, read on the forward strand.
TCAGTTTGCCCTCCCCTCAAAGCGGCAAGCGGCCGGAAACATGATTCCGGAATGGTCGGTTAAAAAAGATGATCGAGGCAGAGCTGGGACCAAGTCTCCAACCCCTCACGTTCCTCGGCCAGTTCGGCCACCGCCACAAAACCGGCCGCCCGCAGATCCGCTTCGTTGGGCGTGACCTCCGGACGCTCCAGGCGGAAGCGATGCACGATCCCCAGGTGAACCTGCCCGACCTCGGTCGCCGGATCGTAGATCAAGCCAACGCATTCCTGCCGATGCGGCCCGGCGATCTGAACCTCCTCGTCCAATTCCCGTTGCATCCCCGTCCGGTAGGGATCGCTGCCACCGGCCGCATCGTCCAACGAGATGTGCCCGCCGATGCCGATACTCCGTTTGGCATGCAACCGATGCTCCCCTTGCCCTTTGCCGCGGGTGTAAGCAAACACCTGCGGTCCCGTAGGAGCATCCCACTGGAGGACGCAGTAAGGGATCAGCTGCTTATACGAGGGGTCCTGTTCCATCGCCCCGCGAGGCTGGAACGACAACGCGTCGCTGTTCAAGATCGGCGGGAGGAAACGGTCGACATCCGCCTGGAACCCGGCGAACGAACCGAGCGCTTCCAGGGTCGCAGCGGGGATGACCAAAACCTGTTCTTCCGAAGGAGCTGACACGAGGAAAATCCGTTCTAAAGCAAGAAAAAAGGCGAGGGTGAAACGCAGGGGGGCCGAAGAAGCTGGCTCGCTACAGCAGCAACATCGCGTCACCATAGCTGTAAAACCGGTATTCGTGTTCGATCGCCTGACGGTAGGCTTCAAGGATCAACTCCCGGCCCGCAAAAGCACTGACCAGCACGAGGAGAGAACTTTTGGGGAGGTGAAAATTGGTCATCAAGGCATCGACGGCGCGAAAGCGGTATCCGGGCGTGATGAACAGATCGGTCATCCCGGTCCATGGCTCCAACCGGCCCTGTTCCGCCGCAGCGGTCTCCAGGACGCGGACCGACGTGGTACCGATGGCGACCACGCGGCCACCCGCGGCCCGAGTGGCATTGATCCGGGCGGCGGCGTCGGCTTCGATCTGCCCCCATTCGGCATGCATCTGGTGCTCCCGCAGGTCGTCGTGGGCGATCGGCCGGAACGTTCCGATCCCGACGTGCAACGTCACCCCCGACAGCGACACGCCCTGGTCGGTCAATTGCTGCAATAACGCGTCGGTGAAATGGAGCCCCGCCGTCGGGGCGGCGACCGATCCGCCCTGCCGGGCATAGACGGTCTGGTAGCTCTGCACATCCACATCCATCATGTTGCCATCGCGGATGTAGGGAGGGATCGGCACGCGGCCATAGCGTTCCAACAAGCTCAGTGGCTCCGCTTCCTCGCTCGGTTTGACCAACAGGTTGCCCCCTTCGAGGCGGTCGACCACGACCAACTGCATGCCCTCCCGCCCGTGGCGGTCTTGCAGCGTGATCCGCTCGCCGGGCTGAAGCTTCCCCCGCGTCTTGCTCAACGTTTCCCAGACGCCCGTCGCCGGGTCCGCGCGGAGAAACAGTCCCTGCCAACGCCCGCCCGTCTGACACCGCATGCCGATCAGGCGCGCAGGAACTACCCGGCTATCGTTGACCACCATCGTGTCGGAAGCGTCGAGCAAATCGGGCAAATCACGCACATGGAAATGCTCGATCTGGCCGCTCCGGCGGTGGACCACCATCAGGCGGGCGTCGCTCCGCACCGTCAACGGATGTTGGGCGATCCGCTCGCGCGGCAGCTCATAATCGTAGCCCGACAGGTCGAAATCGCTCATCACGCTCTGGTTGGTTGGAAAGAATGAAGGTCGAGACAAATCGTGGCGGGCCGGAAGGAAGCCTGGCAACCGGCGGCCGGTCCAGCCGGCAACACCCCACCGCCAGACACGCCCTCGCCCCGCGGCAGCGAATGGTTGGCCGGCCGTCGCGAATTCTTGCCCGCTCCCTGTAACGCCTCGGTCCCAAAAACGATACGGTAAGTCCCCACGGTTGACGAGGCGGGACCCCGGCGGGCCCCGCCGGAATCGCCGCATCCCTAGCCCTCCTCTCCCCCTCTCCGCTGCGTCCGGGAGGCAAGCCACAAAGCGATGCGTATCGACCTGGTCATTACTGAACTCCCCATGGGTGGAGCCGAGCGATGCTTGACCGAGCTGGCGATCGGGTTGCAGCGACGGGGCGAAGCGGTCCGCGTGCTGACGCTCGGTCCACCCCCCCAAGGCCCCAATGCGGCCCTGGTCAGGCGGCTGGCGGGCGACCGGATCCCCTTCCTTTCGATGCAGGCTTCCTCGATTTGGTCTGCGCCCCTCGCCTTCCGCCGACTCCGTCGCAGCTTCGCGACCGATCGTCCTCAAGTGGTGCAGACGTTTTTGCACCACGCCAACGTGCTCGGGACCTGGGCCGCGCGGCGGGCCGGCGTGCCCGCCTGCATCGGCGGAATCCGGGTGGCGCAGCCTTCGCTGACCCGGGCTTTCCTCGAGCGCCGCGCGACCGCGCGGATGGATGCGGTCGTCTCGGTCAGCCATGCGGTCGAGCGGTTTGCCCGCCAACATCTCCTCCCCGCCTCGGTCGAATCGACCGTGATCCCCAACGGCGTCGACCTGACCCCGTTTCGCACGGCCGAACCGGTCGCTTGGACCGACTGGGGCCTGCCGCCGGAGGCCCAGGTCGCCCTCTTCGTCGGACGTCTGGCTCCTCAGAAAGGACTCGACTCGCTGTTCCTCGCCGCCGAACGGTTCCTTCGCCACGATGACCGACGGTGGCTGGTCCTGGTCGGAGAAGGGCCCCAGCGAGGCTTTGCCGAAGCCGCCTGCCAGCAGCTCCCCGGCGGCCGAGGACGCGTTATCGGTTGGCAAGCCGAGATTCCCCGGCTGCTCGCCGCGGCCCGCCTGTTGGTCCTGACCAGCCGCTACGAGGGAATGCCCAACGCCGTTCTCGAAGCGATGGCGGCCAGCCGCCCCGTGGTGACCTTTGACGTCGAAGGGATCGCCGAATTGCTGGGTCCCGAACGGGAGCACCAACGCATCGAGAAGCGGGACCCGCAGGCCTTCGCCGACGCGGTCCTGCGATTTTTCCAGGATCCAGCCGCCGCCACGGCCCAAGGCGGGCGAAATCAGGCGCGGGTCGCTGGTCACTTCTCGCTGGAGGCGATGGTCGATGCCTACGCCGCACTCTATCGAAAAACCCGCGAGCAGCTCGCCACCTGAGGCAAACGCAGCCGCAGCGGCCGACCGCTGCCCAACTACACCACCCCCACAAAAAGGGGGCCATCCCGCCGCTCGCTCGCGATGCCGCCCCCCGCGAAAATTTCTTTTCGCCCGTCTGGCTGCCAAATCGCTAGGTTCGGCGTTCGCCAGCACGCTCCCCCCCGCTGCCCCCACGAAATAACCGTTGACCCCGGAGGGCGGACGGATATCCTGGGAATGGTCCCAGCGACGGGCCGCTGGCTGCTGTTTTGCTAGCGACTTAACTTCCGCCGTTGGCAGACTTTGCGAGCATTGACCGCTCGACACCCACCACCGCTCAGACTGGTGACGTCCAGAGGAATCGGTTTGCCGCTCCTCTGGGGGTTCCCCTCGTTTTCCTCCGCGAGCTCGCCTCGTGTGAAGCCATCGTTTTCAGCTTGCGGCCACGGGCTGAATGACGCAGACGGCGGAGTCCGTCGCCGGCTTCACAGGTTGGTCGCACGATGCGGCCAGCCGCGAGCTATGCGAGGGGGCTCCCGCTGCGAGCAGGCCCCCGGGCCAAACAGGCGCCCGCTGCGAATGAGCGTTTGAGGCGGACCGGCGCCCAGCCGGCCCTGTTCAGGCCGCTCCTCGCTGGCTGAGGACCGCGGGGATGGTGGCCAACAAGATCCGCAGATCGAGTTTCCAGGACTGCTTGCGGACATAGAAGAGATCCATCCGTAGCCATTCGGACCAGCCGATCCGATTGCGGCCGCTGACTTGCCAGATACAAGTCAGCCCCGGCAAGACATCATGGCGGGCGGAATCCCGGACGGAGGTAGGGTTCCAGTCCGCACAAGGAAGGGGACGCGGGCCGACCAGCGACATGTCACCGCGAAGGACGTTCCCCAGCTGGGGCAATTCATCGATGCTCAGTCGACGCAGCCACCTGCCGACCCCCGTGATCCGCGGATCCTCGCTCAGCTTGAAGGCGGCCCCGTCCATCTCGTTCTGGTCGAGGAGGGCGGCGCGTTGACGTTCGGCATCGCTCCGCATCGTGCGAAATTTGAAAATCCGGAAGGGTTGGCCACCGTGGCCGACGCGTTCCTGCACAAAAAGCACCGGCCCTGGCGACGTCAGCTTGATCAGCAGGGCCGCCACCGCCATCAAGGGGCTGAGGGCGATCAATGCCATGACCGCCACCAGGCAATCGAACGTGCGTTTCCAACGAGGGACCCGCACCTTGTAAAG